>DJPS01000009.1 GCA_002438625.1 Christensenella sp. UBA6406 | reverse complement strand
TGGTGCCAAAGGAGGGACTTGAACCCTCATGAAGTTACCTTCGCGGGATTTTGAGTCCCGTGCGTCTGCCGATTCCACCACTTTGGCATTTATCAATCAACTATTAAATTATAGCATATTTTTAAATATTTTGCAAGTACTTTTATAAATTTTTTCAAGTTTTTTACTTAAAATTTAATAAATCTTATTTTTGCTTTTATATATAATTTATAAAAAATATGCTACAAACTAAATTGTGTTAGTTTGTAACATATTCAATAACAAAATTAAAGATTATCTTTTTCTATTGCGTTTTCTTGCAAGTTCTGCTTTCTTTTTGCGTTTAACGCTTGGTTTTTCATATGCTTCTCTTTTTCTTAAATCACCAATGATGCCGTCTTTTTGGCATTTTCTTTTAAAACGCTTCAAAGCACTGTCAAGAGTTTCATTTTCGCCCACTTTAACAGTTGTCATTCCTATTTCACCACCTTTACTTTCAAAAGTACTTTTATATTATACAATATTTTCTTATCTTTGTCAAGTTTATTTTTAAATTTTACACTTAAAATCAGCACTTTACACATTTGCAAATTACATAGTCTTTTATAGTAAAAAACTTAAATTTGTAAGTGGGGTTGCGTTCAAAAATTGTTTTTAAATCTTGGTTAAATCCTTCCGCTTTACATTTTATCAAACTTTCTTTTTTAACCCATAGTTTTGTAAATTCTAAGTTCTTATTTTTCGCTGTAACAATTTTTAAATATTCTTTATCATTGCAAATTTGCCTAGCAATCAATTCATCAAACTGCATTATCCTTTCAATGTCTACGCCCACATTTTTATCTTCTATTGCTATACATAATAAGTTATTACTGTGTGAAATGCTAAAATGTCTTTCATTATCTTCAAAGTAGGGTTTGCCTCGTTTTGAATACTTTATTGCATTTAAGTCAACTTTCAATAATTGTTTTAGTTTGTGATATTCAAACACAAAAATATTCTTATCAGTTTGAGTTTTCTTTTCATTTGCCTTTTCTTGCAGTTCTTTGGGTAAATTAGAAAGCAATTTAAAATATGTATCTAACTTTAACTTGCTTAAATTTTTATAAATGTAAATCATAACCATTCCTATAAATTAACTAACATAAATTAATTTTCATTTTGAATATCGTTGTTAAGCGATTGAATTTTGTTTGTATTTTTTTCTTCATTTTTATTTGGCTTGTGTTTATCCTTGTTTTTATGGTGTTTTGCAATATAATCATCATACATTTTAACAGACTTGTTCCAATTTGAAACATTATCATTTCTTCTATCTTTCAAAAATGGATAATTTTCTTTTAGGTAATCACCCATAAAAGTTGTAACCGCTTTTGCACCCATATAATTGCAGTGGTTGCCATTGTCTTTGAAATATGTATCAAAATCAAATGCAAGTTTTTCTGGCTTTAAGTTCATATCAATGCAATTTATTTTATAATCTGTTTGTTTTTCATTGTATTCGTTTACAAATTTGTTTAAACCTTTATTGCAAGCCATTGACCAAGTGTTAGGGGATGGGATGCCCATTATTAAAAATGGTATATTGTTTTCTTTACATAAATCTATGCATTTAATTAAATAATTCTTTGCATTTTCCTTAATTTCTTTAGGTTCAGCATCAAAGTCTTTCATATAATTTTCGCTAACTTTATAACCGCTTATTCTGCCATCAAATACAAAGCCTTTTAAGTAGTTTGTTCTATTTTTCATTGTTGGAATAGTGTAAAAATCTTTAAGTGTTAAATCTTTCCAACGGACATGATATTTAACAGGCGCTCTAAGTAAAATTGCTTTATAATTATTTCCCGCAAATTCTTTTTTGTCATAGAAAATGCAATCCGCTTCTAAAACCACTAATTTAGGTTGTTGCAATGTTAAAGTCTTTTTTAGTTGCTCGTAAATAACTGGCACGGTTTGTTGTGATTTTCCGCAATTAAACGATATTATTCCTGTTTCTTTATAGAGTTCAATGGGGGAGAATCCATTATACAAATCTGAGTTACCAAACATCATAACATCAATGGAATTTTTTGGCTCATATATATAACTTGTTGTGCTATAATATTTCAAACCACCTTTATCTTCAACAGTTTTAGGCATAAGGATGAAACCAACATATAGATAAATAATAAAAGTAAATAGAACGCAAAAAATTATTCTAAATGTAATTCTTAGTTTTTTATTTTTTATCATTTCTTCTAAAAACCTCCATAAATTGGGTCAACTGGTATATAACCATCACCATATGCACCAAATAAAACAATACTCAAAATTGATAGGATAATAACAAAGTAAATAGTGTAGAAGGATTTATTCATAATCTTATCCCGTAAATAAATCTTCTTTTCGTTTAAGATATCAACTATTATTAAAATTGAAACACCTACAAAACATAAAACTGTGTCATAAATATCAATAATTTCTCCGCTTATTCCAAATTGTCCACCACCGAATAGAGATGCAAACATTTCAACGGCAACACTTAAATCTGTCGCTCTAAAAATAAGCATACCAATATTAACTACAATAAATGTCCTAACTATTCTAAGTGCGTTTAATGTTTTATCCGCTTTACTGCCTTGCATAATACTTAATTTGGCAAATAGTTTCTTGAATAGTGGTTCAAAGCACATTCCAACCATCATTATTGCGTAATAATAAAGTCCATAAACTACATATTTTACACTCGCTCCGTGCCATAATCCATTGAAAAACCAAACAAAGAATAATGCGATGGCAGAAGGGATAAAGACTTCTAAAAACGACCAATTTTTGTCGTGTAATTTTTTTGTTAGCCCCATAAGTGGTTTAGACATTGAAATAGGGTAGAAAACATATTCCCTAAACCATGTGCCTAATGAAATGTGCCACCTTCTCCAAAACTCGTTTACATTTTTAGAGAAGAATGGTTGCTCAAAGTTTTTGGCAAGTTTAAATCCAAACATTTCACTTATTCCGCTCACAATGTCAATTATACCTGAAAATTCTGCATATAGTTGGAATGTAAATGCCAAAATTCCAATAGCAATAAAGAAACCATCATATTGCGAATAATTGCCAAATATTTCACTTGCAACGATAGCAAGTCTGTCCGCTATAACAATTTTCTTAAAAAATCCCCATAACACAAGTAATGCACCACGCACAATTCTTCTAAAATTAAAATCACTGCCATTATAAAGTTGTGGTGCAAGTTTGTCGTAAGTCGCAAAAGGACCTTCCAAAAGTTGCGGGAAATATAAAATAAATAATGCTACTTTAAAGAAATTTCTTTCACCCGCATATTTGCCTCTAAACACATCTATCATATAGCCGATTGCTGATAATGTATAATAAGATATACCAAGTGGCAATGCAATTTTTAAAATAGGGAAGTGTGTTGTAATGTTAAAAATAGAAAAGAATCCATCAAATACAGAAGCAAAAAAACCAGAATATTTAAGTGTTGCTAAAATACCTAAATTTAACAAAATAAATAATGCTAAAATCCATTTCTTTTTGTGCTTAAATTTGGCTTTTAATGCTTTCCGTTCTTCCTTTTCAAGCCCTTCCTTCTGCAAGCTAAATTTTGCATCCATTTTATTGAGTGCTAATCCACATAAATAAATGGTTACAATCGTTGTAACAATAAATGCAACCATAAATTTAGAATAGATTATGTAAAACAATAGACTTGCAAATAAAATTACAAGATATCTATGCTTTTTTGGCACTAAAAAATAAATGGATAACACAACACTTAAAAATAGAAGGAAAAGTATTGTTATCGTTAAATCCATTTATTTTAATTTTCATCCTCCAATTTTTCAATTAATGCCATTATAGTCTTAGCTGAATAGAAATTCTCTGGTATTATGTGAATAGGTGTAATTTCAACATCAAATTCATTATTTAAATTAACAACTAATTTAATAATATCAAAAGAAGTTAAAATTCCTCTTCCAATCAAATCTTCTTCCTTTTCAAAATCTATTTCTGGTTTTATTTCTTTTAAAATTTCAATCAATTTTTCCATTTCTTATTCTCCTTATCTCTTGTTTTTGTTTATTCTTTAATTAAACTTTTGTAGTTTGTTTTTAAAAACGCTCTATCAATCTTGCCATTTGCATTATAAGGCATTTGATTAGTCTTTATAACTTTGTTTGGAACCATATATGGTGGAACTTTTGCTTTCAATGATTCTATCAATTCGGTTTCTTTTAATTTGCCTTCATAAATCATAACAATATTCTCTATTTCAGCATCATAAATACAAACAACTGTATTCACTTTTTCAAGAGAACTTGCCATTGTTTCTATTTCACCAAGTTCAATCCTATAACCCATATGCTTTATTTGAAAATCTTTTCTTCCCATATAAATATATTCACCATATTCATTTAATTTAACCAAATCACCAGTCTTATAAACAATTTCAGGGTAGTGGCTTTGCAATGGATTTTGCACAAAAGTTGATTTTGTTTTTTCTTCATTATCAAAATATCCTAGTGCAACAAAAGAACCTCTAACATATAGTTCTCCACCCCCCCCCGCCTTTTTCACGGCATTTCCGCTTTCGTCAAGGATAAATGTGTCGCAGTTGTCGCAATGTTTTCCAATAGGCAAACTTTCATCATCACTAAACTCTCTATTTACAACATAATATGTGCATATATCTGTTGTTTCAGTTGGACCAAATAGATTTGCATACATAATATTGCTATTTAAGTTCTTTCTCCAATAATTAAGTTGCTTGTTAGGCATAGGTTCACCTGCGAACAACACTTTACTCAAATATTCTGGTTTAGCATAATCAAACAACTTTAAATTTGCAACAATGGATAGGGCAGAAGGCACCCAATATATCGTGTTTATCTTTCTTTCATTCATAAATTGCACTAACTGAATAGGGAAGGAGAAGAAAGACTTAGGAATAATATTCAATGTAGCTCCACCATAAATGCACCCATATATGTCCGAAACTGACATAGAAAAATAAAAAGGCGTTTGGTTCCCAAGAATAGTGGTTTCGTTTATGTTAAATGTTGTAGCAAACCACTCTGCATAATTAAGCACATTTTGATATGTTAAAATAGTTCCCTTAGGCATACCTGTTGAACCAGATGTGAAAAGTGCATAAATAGGGTCAGTTGATATCATTAAACTTCTTCTTAAATCAATAAACTCTTCATCAATTATAGTTGATTTGATTTCATTAATATTAAAGCAAAAATCATTCAATACTTTATTGTTTATTCTATTTAAATCATCTTGTTGTTTTTCTCTTTTTAACTGACACAACAAGTCATTGTTACTATCTTCAAATATATATGCAACAGGTTTTAATATGTTTATAATCTTAGAAAGCCTTTCCATAGGGGAATGCGAATCTAAAATCACATAATAATTTCCACTATAAAGAACGCCAAACATTCCAATAAGCGTATTTATATTTCTATTGTCAAAGACTGCAATAGGTTGATTGCGATTTTCTAAAGCCTTTAATGCACTTGCAACAGCCTTGCTCCTTAAAACAAAATCACTATAAGTTATTTCATTTACTTTATTTCCGTTTTTTTCAGCAAAAAGCACTTTTTGCGGATTTTTAGCGGTTATTTCTTCCAGTTTTTGCAAAATATTTTTCATACTAACTTTTTCTACATTCTCCTAATTTAGTAGTTTACTACATTTTTACTTTATTGTCAATTATTGTCGTAATATTTTTTTATAATTTTTGTTTTATTTTTAAAAGGATAATAAATAATTTTAATAAATTAACAAAAGCATCTTATTTAATTATAAAATTTCTCATTTCGTATATAGAAAAAATCTAACCCATTAAAATTTGTTTATTTAATTTGCTAGATTTATTTTTGTTATTTATCTTCAATTTTTATTGGTGTAAAGTTTTCAAAAATGATAGAAGAAACAATAGGGTGTAAACGCTCATATTCTTCTTGTGTTCTTACAGTGAAAGCAAGTAAAGGTAAATCCTTATGCTTGTTTACATATTTGTTTGGTAAATTTTGTGCATCATATGCAATAAAATCCGCTTTAAATGCTTTTATAAATTTAAGCCTTTTCAACACATATTTCCTAATCCAACTCATTTTAGTGTTTTTAAAATATGATGCCAACTGCCCAACAACTAAATTAGGCATTTTTTGCTTAATAAATTGAACAACATATGGATTAAATGATTGTAAAGCAAATTGCCCCTTATAATCTTTCAAAAGTTCAAGCACAGCCTTTTCTGGTTCTCCAACTTTATATTCGTTCTTAATTTCAATCAATAGGGGAACTTTGCCATCAACGACTTTCAAAACTTCACTAAATAGAGGGATTGTAAATTCACTGCCTAAAATGTGGCAATTTACTAAATCTTCCTTTTTTAGATTCTTAGTGTATCCATCCATACCCGTAAGTCTTTCTAATTTGCTATCGTGAAAAACAACGATGCTCCCATCACTTATTTGCTGTACATCAAGTTCTATCGCATATCCACTATCAATAGCACTTTGAAATGCTGGGATAGTGTTTTCTGGCACGTTTTCGCTGTGCAATCCCCTATGTGCAATAAAATAATCCTTAAACCAAAAATTGCTTTCCATAATTAAAAACTCCTAAATGCATCTAAATATGTTTATTTATCTATATTCTTTTTTAAGCAAATTTATTATTTCAATTTGCCATTTAAATTTTCATTTTATCATTATTTATTATACTTAAATAAAATTTAAAGTCAATTATTTTAAATCATTTTTGCTTATTTTGTCCATAAAATTGCTTTAAATTTGTAAAATTTGAAAAATGAAAATAAAAATCATTCATTTTTTCTTGTCAATTTGAAAGTTTTAATGTATACTATTTTAGCAAGTTTGTTTTAGCATTTAACTAAAATTAACAAAAATATTTATATAGAATTATGAATTTGCTTTATAAAATAAAAATGATTAGCATTTATCTTTTTATCAATAAAGCACACATTTACAACAAAAAAGGAAAGAATATGCAGGATAATGAATATTTAAGCCGCATAAGAAACTTTTGCATTGTGGCACACATTGACCACGGCAAGAGCACATTAGCAGATAGGCTTATAGAAAAAACAGGCACAGTTCAAAAACGAGATATGGAAGAGCAGTTGCTTGATTCTATGGATATAGAAAGAGAGCGTGGCATAACAATAAAACTAACTCCAACAAAAATGAAATACAATTACAAGGGGATAGATTACACACTAAACTTGATAGACACCCCAGGGCATGTTGACTTCACCTACGAAGTTTCCCGTTCCCTTGTCGCCTGCGAAGGTGCAATCCTAATTGTTGACGCAACGCAAGGAGTAGAGGCACAAACACTTGCCAATGTCTATCTAGCCCTAGATAACGACCTAGAAATTTTGCCAGTCATTAACAAAATAGATTTGCCAAGTGCAATGCCCGATGAAGCAAAAAAAGAAATAGAAGATATAATTGGTATCCCTGCCGATGATGCCCCTTTAATCTCAGCAAAAGAAGGCATAAACATTGAACAAGTTTTAGAACAAGTTATAGAGAAAATTCCCGCCCCAAAAGGCGATAGCTCAAAACCGCTTAAAGCCCTTATTTTTGATAGCTATTATGATAACTATAAAGGTGCAATATGTATGGTTCGCATTATGGATGGCACAGTCAAAGTAGGCACAAAAATCTATATGTGTGGTTCTCAAAAAGAATTTGATGTAACAGAAGTTGGAGTATTTGAACCAAAACCAAACCCAACCGAACTTTTGCGTGCAGGCGATGTTGGCTATATAGCGGCAAGCATTAAAAATGTTTCCGAATGCAAAGTGGGCGACACAATCACCCTAGCAGAAACAAAGGATATAGAACCACTCCCAGGCTACAAGCAAGTCCAACCAGTCGTTTTTTGCGGAATTTACCTAGTTGATGGCGGAAGATTTAACGACCTTAAAGATGCGCTAGAAAAATTAAAATTAAATGATGCATCTTTAACTTATCAACAAGAAGTCAGTGTCGCATTAGGCTATGGTTTTAGATGCGGTTTTTTGGGATTGTTGCATCTAGAAATTATAACAGAAAGATTAGAAAGAGAATTTAATTTAGATATAATCACAACCGCACCAGGCGTTAGTTACAAGGTAACAACCGTAAGGGGTGAGAACTTAGAAATTTCAAACCCTTGCAATATGCCACCAGTGCAAGACATTGTAAAATGGGAAGAACCTATTGTGAAAATGGAAATCTTTACGCCACCAGATTACATTGGTGCCATTATGAACTTAGCACAAGAAAAGCGTGGTGATTATATTGATATGCAATATTTAGATAAAACAAGAGTTAAACTAACATATGTTGTTCCTTTAAATGAAATTGTGTATGATTTCTTTGATGCACTAAAATCACGCACCCGTGGTTATGCAAGTCTAGACTACGAGATGTACGGCTACAAGGAAAGCGAGTTAGTCAAATTAGATATAATGCTAAATGGCGAAGTTTGTGATGCACTAAGTCTAATAGTTCATAAAGATAAAGCATATCAAAGAGGTCGTGGCATAGTTGAAAAGTTGAAAGAGATTGTGCCAAGGCAATTATTTGAAGTTCCTATCCAAGCGTGCATAGGACATAAAGTTATAGCAAGGGAAACTGTAAAGGCATTTAGAAAAGATGTTATTGCAAAATGCTATGGCGGAGATATCACAAGAAAGAGAAAGTTGCTAGATAAGCAAAAAGAAGGAAAAAAGAGAATGAGACAAGTGGGTTCAGTTGAATTGCCAGCAGAAGCATTTGTCAGCATCTTAAAGCTAGATAATTAAGCGTGCAATGTAAAAGCGGAAAAACAAAAATAGAAAATTTATTTATAATAGATAAATTAATTAAAATCATATGGAAAAAATAATTAATAAAAATAATAATGAGATTGCGGAAAATAATGATGATAAATCATTTAAGGCAAAAAAACAAATTATAAGCAACTTAAAATCAATCAGCTATGGAAAAAGAGAAGAACACATAAAAGAAGATAATGTGGAAAGTGAGTGCGATTTAAGTAAAGGCGAAACTAAACCCCTAAAACAAATTGCACTATATATTCACATTCCTTTTTGCCAGCGTAAATGCAATTATTGCAGTTTTATATCATTTTGCAACAAAATGGATAAAATAGATTTATATTTAGATTGCCTTATAAAAGAAATGCAGTTGCGA
>DJPS01000032.1 GCA_002438625.1 Christensenella sp. UBA6406 | reverse complement strand
TAGTAAAATATCCGTTAAAAATACAGAAATAACAACAAAAGCAGTAACATTATATGCGGTATGGGAAGAGTTAAGTTATACAATCACTTTTGATGTAGGTGGAAACACTACATACATAGATAAGTTGAAAGAGCAATTTCCAACAATAAAGGAAAGTGGAAATAATTGTATATTGACATATACAATAAATGATATAATCAATTTACCAAAGTTAGAAGATGCAACAATAAATGGAGAGAAGTGTGCATTTGTTGGTTGGCAAGTAGATAGCACAACAAGTCCAACCGAAGTGTGGAAGATAGCGGATATATTGAAAGCGAATGTAGAAACAAGTGGACTATATGGAAATGTAGTAATAAAGCCATTATGGGGAATAGAGCAAGTAATAAAGTATCAGCATACTGAAATAGTAAAAACTTATGGCGATGAAGATTTTATAAATCCAATAACTTGCATATCTACTGAAAAGATAACATTTAGTTATTCTAGTAGTAATGGAGATATTGCAACAGTAGATGGAAAAGGAAAGGTTCATATAGTAAAAGTAGGAACAGCAACAATAACAGCAACATATGGCACAAATTTATTTATTTCATATGAGTTGACTATAAATAAGAAAAGCATTAACAGTGTTGTTATATCTAATTATGATACAATCTATTCATATACAGGCAATGCAATACAACCAAATGTTGTGGTGCAAGATGTGAATGTTGGAGTATTGGAAAAAGGTGTAGATTATAGTGTTACATATGGAGAAAATAAAGAGATAGGCTCGGGAACAATAAAGGTTGTTGGTATAGGCAACTTTACAGGAGAGAGAACAATCACATTTGCAATAGAGAAGGCTGGCAGTGGTGCGGGAACTAAAAATATTGCGAATGCGACAATAACAGTGCAATCTAAGACATATGATGCAACAAATGGGTTGCCAGCATTAATCTTAACATATGGCGATAATAATGAACCATTAAAGATTGGCACAGATTATAATGCATTTACATCTGCAATTTCAGCTACAACAAAGGCAGTTATATACATATTTGGGATAGGAGAGTATACAGGTCAAACTACGACAATGTTTGAGATAAAACAGGCAGAGTTGACTATTCTAAATGTAATAGCATTGTCAAGAACAGCAAACGGGACAACTAGTGTTGAATTAAGTGGTGGAGATTTAAGTGGCATTCAAGGTGGAGATGCTGTGTCGTTTAAACTGAACACTGGTATAGTGGAAAGTGCGACAACAGGTGCGGGCAAGAAAGTTACCACAAACATAGAGTTGGTTGGTGAAGCGGATGTGCTTAAAAATTACGCATTAAAACAACCAGAATATGTAACAGTTAAGATATATAGACCAAAGGTAACATTTGAAGTTGGTGTGGCGGAAGGTGATTTCGCAAGTGGAGCGATAACTGAGTTATATGGAGAATATGGAACAAAATATTTATATGATGCCGAAGTTGGGGGAACGAAAACAAATGTGCCAACATTTGTTGTCAGGAATAGTGTGATATATAAATTTAATGGCTATTGGGATTCTGCATCAGGTGGTACACAAGTTATAGATTTAGATTATAATGTTTTAAGCAACTTTACTAGTGTTGCTGATGTAACTTGGTATGCTCAAAGTAGGGGAAACTTAAAAGAATTTTACGATACAACTAGTGCGTATTATACAGGATATGTTCGTGGTGGATTAAACAGTAATTATAATTCATACATAAACAATTTAGGAAGCAATAAAATGTCACAATCTCCAATAGAATATTTTGAAGCGAGTGAAACGGGAGATTATGTTGCGTTTGGTTATTATCCGCAGACCATTAAGCCTAATGGTGTAACATTAGAAGAAACTCCTATAAGCTTTGCTAATTTTTCTGAGTGTTATATAGGTAGTGATAAATACCTATATATTGCACAAAGCACTTCTTACGGAACAACCAGTGTTGTATTTAGTAATGGTGAAAGTATTGAAAAAGATAAAAATTATTATTTTAGAATTGAGCCAATTTTATGGCAAATAGTAAATGCGACAGAAGTCAGTAGTGGAGCAACACCGCTTTTAATGAGTGTAGGCATTTTAAATTATGAGACAAAAAGCGATACTATTGTCTCAGCTGTTGAAGATTATTGTTATAAAACAACTTCACTTAGGATATATTTAAATGATGACTTTTTATCTTATTTTACGGATGGTCAAAAAGCGTTAAAGTCTACAAAGTGGACTAAGGGAAGCATAGCAGAAAGCAAATCGCAAACTGATGATAGTGGAGATTATGTTTTTATTCCAAGTGGAACAGATATGAACACTTATTTTGCATCAAATGCTTTGAGAATAAAAACATCTTATGATTATGCTGGATTGTTTGTGCTAAGTACAACAGATTTAATGAATTACAAATTAAGGTCAGCTGTTTTGAAATCTAGCCTTGTAAACGAAATTGAAGATGAAATGATGGTAGATAGGGTACCTGCGCAAAACGACAAATATTACGAGTGTATAACCGTTAATGGTGTGGTTTCCACATGTAATTGGGGTTATTGTTATGGCTATGCACCAGCAATACTCCTTAAAGTCTAAGTTTTTAAATAAATAAAATTAAGTATTGCATTTAAAACAATTTGATGTAAGTTAATATAAAAAAGTGACAATTTTGTTGTGTCACTTTTTTAAGTTTATTTTTGCAATTTTAATAATAGATTTTTAAATAAAATTAAATTAGATTTTGCTTTAAGGTTGTTTTGTCTATTAGGTCTTGTAGAGTTGTACTCTTTAAAAAGTTTACAATTAAGGTTGTAAGGGAATCCCAACAGTTTATGGTTGGGCAAGAAGTTGCTCGTGGGCAGGCGGTTTTATCTTCTAGGCAAGGTGCGAAGTGTGGGGTGTCGTTGGTGGCGTGCAACATTTCGTAAATTGAAATTTGATTGGGGGCTTTTGTTAGTTTATAACCGCCTTGTGCTCCTTTTTGGCTTGTAACTAAGTTGTTTTTTGATAATAATGAAATAATTTGCTCTAAATATTTTATTGATATGCTTTGATTTTGGGATATTTCTGCAATGCTTATAAATTCTTTTTGTGATACGGCAATTTCGTACATTGCCCTAACGGCATAACGACCTTTTGTTGATATTTTCATTTTCTTTGCTCCTTTATTTGTTTGCTTGCTTTTTAGGCTGTGTTTTGCTATAATTAATTTAAATTAAAAACTCATTTAAATGGATAATGAGTTTTATTAAATTAGTTAAATAAATTCATT
>DJPS01000005.1 GCA_002438625.1 Christensenella sp. UBA6406 | reverse complement strand
AAATAAAACAAAAAGGAATGCATTTTTATTTATGCACCCTTTTTATGCTCATCCTTGCCAACTTTAACAACAAGCCTAATGTTGTTGTTTATGGCATACATTTTCATAAGCGTTCTAATGCTTTGAATAACTCTACCGTTCTTTCCAATTATTTTTCCATAATCTTCCTTGTCCGCAAGAATGGTTAAAATGAAAGTTCCATTATCTTCTTTTTGTTCTACTTGCAAAGCCTGTTTATTTCGCACAAGATTTGAAACAATGTAAAAAAGCAAATCTTTCATTTATTAGTCCTCTTTTTTATCTTCTTTCTTCTTAAAAACTCTCTTGCAAGGTTGTTTCTCAATGATTCCAGCTTTTTCAAGCAATGCTCTTGCTGTATCTGTTGGTTGAGCACCATTAGCAATCCATTTTAATGCAAGTTCTTTATCTATATTGATTTGCTCTGGATTAGCCATTGGGTTGAATGTTCCAATAACTTCAATGAAACGACCATCTCTTGATGCACGAGAATCAGCAACTACAACTCTATAAAATGGGTTGCCCTTATCTCCTAAACGAGTTAATCTAATCTTTACCATAAAACTTAATCTCCTTTTGTAAATTTAATTTATTTTTCGTTTTTCTAAAATGCAAAATCAATTTAAAAATTTTTATTTTTTCAAATCAATTCGCAATCTTTAAGCACAAAATCTTTACATATTTACCAAATTGCATCTTTACAAGTTGCAAAAATGATTTTAATAAATTTTAAAAACTATATGCCTAATTATATATGTTAAACCGCACTTTAAATAAATGCAGATGTAACCAAAATTTAAAATTTTAAAAATGATTTTAATCAATTAATAAAACCAATTTTTATATAAATCATTTTCCTCTTCTTATCAACCACTTTACCTTTAACTTTCGCACAAAAATTTAAGTCTTAAAATCTAAATCCTTTGCCTTTTTTATTGGCAAATTGCTTCATCATTGTTTTAGTTTGGTCGTATTGTTTTAGCAAGGCATTAACTTCTTGAATGGTCGTGCCACTGCCGTTTGCAATTCTCTTTTTACGACTGCCGTTTATAATTTCTGGATGCCTACGCTCCTTAACAGTCATACTTTGAATAATTGCCCTATTTTTATAGATAACTTTTTCATCAATTTGCTTCATTCCGCCCATTTTCTTGCTAAGCCCTGGCACCATTGCAATGATATCATTAATGTTGCCCATTTTATTAATCTTTTCAAATTGCTCCAAAAAGTCCTCTAATGTGAAACTGTTTTGCCTTAACTGTTGCTCTAACTTCTTTGCCTCTTCTTCATTAATCGCATCTTTCGCCTTTTCAATAAGCGACAAAACATCGCCCATTCCCAAAATACGAGATGCCATTCTATCAGGATAAAACGGCTCAATATCGCCAAGTTTCTCGCCAACGCCACAAAACTTAATCGGCTTTTTAACAATAGATTTTATTGATAATGCCGCACCGCCCCTCGTGTCGCCGTCAAGTTTGGTTAAAATTACGCCCGTTATGTCCAACTTGCCGTTAAATGTTTCCGCAACATTCACCGCATCTTGCCCTGTCATCGCATCAACAGTTAGCAAGATTTCATTTGGATTTGTTTTCGCCTTAATTTGTGCCAGTTCTTCCATTAATTCTTCATTAATGTGCAACCTGCCCGCCGTATCTAATATAACAACATCATAACCCCTGCTTTTTGCATAATCCACCGCCTCAACAGCAGTTTTTACAGGGTTTTGCGTGCCCCTATCAAACACTTCGGTGTTCACTTGCTTGCCAACAACTTTTAATTGTTCAATGGCAGCGGGTCTATAAATGTCGCACGCAACAAGCAACGGTTTCTTGCCAAGTTTTTTTAAATAGCCCGCAAGTTTCGCACTCATTGTCGTTTTACCCGCACCTTGCAATCCGCACATTAAAATGACAGTTGGCGGATTAGATGCAAAAACTATTTTAGATTGCTCGCTACCCATTAATGCAGTCAATTCTTCATTAACTATCTTTACAACTTGTTGCCCAGGCGTTAAACTTTGCATAACTGCTTCGCCAACTGCCTTTTCGCTAACAGAATTTATAAATTCTTTTGCAACAGCATAATTGACATCCGCTTCTAAAAGTGCAATTCTTATTTCTCTCATCGCTTCTTTGATTTCAAGTTCTGTAAGTTTGCCCCTTTTTGTCAGTTTTGAAAAAATATGATTTAATTTTTCACTTAAATTTGAAAAAACTGCCATTTTTCTCACTCCTTAAATAGTTTTTCTAATTGCAAAATATATTCTTCCTTCGCTATCTTTTCCTTGCAACTAACAAGTTTATAAAACGCCTTTCGCTTTTCATCCAAATGCAAAACGCTTTCGTACTTTTCCAGTGTGTGCTTTGCCTTGTCTATTGCATCCTTAACCGCCTGCTTTGTAATTTGTAACTTTTCCGCAATTTCACTTAAACTTAAATCATTATAAAAATATTCTTCCATAATGTCAAGTTGCTTTTCGGTCAATAATCTGCCATAGACATCAATAAGCCCGCAAATCTCTTGCTTTTCTTCAAGCATAAAACCACACCCCCAGTCAAGCATAAATACTTTACCACATTTTCGCCCAAAAGTCAACCCTTTTGCAAAACTTTTTGAAAATGATTTAAATTAATAATAAAAAATAATGCAATAATTTAATTAAGCAACCAATCAATTACATTTACAACTTCAATGCCATCGTAATTTCCAACTGAAAACTTATCTAGTGTTAAAATTGATTTTCTATAATTATCTTTTATAAGTTTAAGTGGCGAAATCTCTCTTTCAAAAGTTGTTGAATCACTAACATTTGCAGACACTTGAAAATACTCTTTCACCCCGTTTTTTTGCACTACAAAATCAACTTCTTTTGCCCCAAGTTTGCCAATGTTCACCTTATAGCCCCGCCTTTTTAACTCTAAAAACACAATATTTTCAAGTGCAAAACCTAAATCTAAGCCACTTTTAGCAAGCAAATAATTTCTTAGCCCCACATCTACAATGTAATATTTCTTATTCGTTTTTAAAAGTTCTTTACCTTGAATGTCAAACCTTTCAGCAGGATAAAATATAAATGCTTCTATTAATGCATTAACATAATCACTTACCGTATGGTCGGACACCTTTCTATAATTTGAATTTAAATAATCTGCAATCCCCTTAATTGACACATGATTGCCAACCACATCCGCCAAATATGCAGAAATAGATTTTAATAATGAAACATCGGTCGTTTTAACATTTTCACCCGCAAAATTATTTTGCCTATCTTCCACATCCTTAACCAAAATAGTGTTATAAATACCCTCTAAATAACGCAAAACCTTATCTTCATCATCAGCCACAGCCACAGAATAAGGAAAGCCACCAAATTTTAAGTATTTTAAAAATGCATCTTCCTTATTTATATTTTCATTCTTAATTAAACTTTCAGCCCCTTCCGCACTTTTTAAAGCCAAATCACCCCTGCAACTTATAGCACTGTAAAACTCCTTAAAAGAAAACGGCAACATTGAAATCTCTACATATCTGCCAGAAAGCAAAGTCGCAAGTTTGCCAGATAACATATAGGCATTTGACCCAGTTATATAAATGTCCACATTCTCTTGCACATATAAACTGTCAACCACCTTTTGAAACTCGCTTACATTTTGAATTTCATCCAAAAGCACATATGTCCATTTACCCCTGCACAATCTCTCGCTTATATGATTGTATAATGATTTATAGTTTAACAACTCTTCATTTTTTAAATCTTCAAAATTGATTGATATAATTTGCTCATCTTCAACCCCACTCGCCCTTAAATGTTCCGCAAACAATTTAAGCAATGTAGATTTCCCACACCTACGAATGCCCGTTATCACCTTAATCAAATCATCATTTTGCCACTTTATAAGTTCATTTAAATATTCTTTTCTTTCTATCATAAACAAACCGCCTTTTTTAAGTTGAATTTATAATAATTATATGCAAAAACTTGCAAAAAGTCAATAGTTTTCGCTCTCCACTGCGAAAAGTTTGTAAAATTGATAAGTTTTCGCTATAAATTTACAAAAAATTTGCCCCATTTAAGTCCTTTCAACCTAAAAGGCAAAAATTTATTTTATTTTTAAAAGGAAAAATACATTTATTTTTATAAAAACTTTAATATTGATTAAATTTCATTTTAAT
>DJPS01000042.1 GCA_002438625.1 Christensenella sp. UBA6406 | reverse complement strand
ATGGACAGATTTTGCAATCTGTTGAAGTTAGCCCAGGAACATCTATTTCTGACCCAGCAAGTAAATATACAGGTACACCGCCAAGCAAGAGTGGTGGATGGAAATTTATAGGTTGGAATACAACAAGCACGGCAACTAGGGGAATAACAAGTGATGATAAATTTTCAATGCCTGGTAGTGATGTAATTATGTATCCAATATTTACAGCAACGAACACGCTTAGTTTTAGTGGTAGTGTAAGCAGTGTAAGTAATGTACCAGGGGCAGTGAGTGGAGTTGCCTATTATACAGGGTTTGGAAATTACACATATCCAAAGGTAAGCATACCTAGCACAATACCAACAAGGAGTGATGGTTACACCTTTAAAGGATGGGCAAGCAGTAGCGGAGCAAGCAGTGCGGAATACAGTGCAGGGCAAGCGATAGAGTTAAGTAGTGACACGACATTGTATGCAATATGGGCAATAACTGGCTATACAGTAACATTTGACAAGCAAGGCGGAAGTGGCGGAAGTAGTAGTGTAGTGGCAAAATACGGAAGTGCAATGCCAAGTGCTACAAAGCCTACAAGAAGTGGGTATACATTTAAGGGATATTACAGTTCAACAGGAGGAAATGGAACGCAATATTACACAAGCAGTATGACAAGTGCAAGGAGTTATGATAAAAAGGTGGCAATAACTTTATATGCATATTGGGAAGTAACGCCACTTAATATGGAGACAACATTTGGCAGAACAAGTGTCATAGCGTATGGAAGTAAGTATTATGGAACAAGTTGTACTGAAGATGAAGAAACTTCAACGTATTGTACAAATTCAAAGCATGGTACGGGAAGTCCTTCAAGTGGTAAATGTTATGCTGTAACAACAAATTTCCATAGTGGGAATTATGAACAACAATATGGAAATCACAGTTGGGGAAAAACAGTGGGTTATTCTCATAATATAAGACCGCATTATGCTGGGAGCAAAACGAAGGAAGGAGCTTTTAAATATGGATGGTACTGTAATATATGTGATGCTAGAACAGATGCATCTACATGGGATAGTGGTTCTCATTCATGGGGCTCATGTTATTGTAGTATATGTGGTAAATCAGCATCATATTGTACAGGGTATTGTTATACGGAGCATACATGTAAATTATGTGGGACAACATTGCCTGGTCAAATGGCTGGAGATTCGTGTAGTGAAAACCCGACAGCAAAGAAGTGGACATGTTGTGGAGCGACAAGTCAATCAGCGACTGGATGTTGTGAGAAAAAGATAGAATACTCACATAATTGGACAACAAGTTTACATACAACATATACTTATACCAACATATTTAATAGCAGCGATAAAATAACAACAAGTAACAAATTAAGTGCAAGTACAAGTTACTATTATTATGGTGGTAGTCTTAGGAAGGTGTTGCAAGTTGGTGCAACATTTACATATAATGGAAAGACGTGGCGATTATCAAGTGATGGAAAAACTGCATCATATGTAAGTGGATGATGAAAGATAGGAAAAGATAAAAAGGATATCAAATAAATTTATATCTATAAAAAATAAATAAGATTAAAATCTATTTATACAATATTAGCACATTTAAATGATAGATTTTAATGGTAACAATAAATGATAAATAATAATAACACAATTAACATAAAACAAGAAACATAATAAGATTACAAAAGATAAATAAATTTAAAGAAATACAAAAGATAAAGTATTTATAAATTAGTAAAAATCAAACAAACAACATGTTAAGAAAGATATAATAATCTAAGTAAAAAATAAATGTGGATTATAGCAAAAGAAAAATAAGAAACAAATATAAAATAAATAATCTATTTAAGAGTAATTTGGATAATAATTTAAATTGGCAAGAACGGGATTATTTTCTAAATAAAATTAAAAAATAGAAATCAATTTATAATTAATGTAGCATTTCTAAAAAGGTAAAGTTAAAATAAGGTAAATAAAAATTTATGTAATTCAACTTAATAAAAATAAATTAATTTTATCAATATTTGTAATGCATAAAATAATGTAACAAAAGATAAATTTAAAATTGAATAAAATAAAAATCAATTTTAAAAAAATTAAATATAAATAAATCAATTTAAGTCAAAAGGGGGCTGAAATAAAAAAGAAGTGGCAATTTAAGGGGTTGTCACTTTTTTTTGTTATTCAGCATATATATATTTTGCAAATAAAGTTAAGCGAAATAGAATAGTAAAAGGTGGTTAAAGATATATATGACAGTAGATGAGATAAACGAGAAGATACTAAGTTTAGGCGAACTTAGCGGTGTAGACATATTTAGGGTAGGATATAGTTTGCTTGGAGTGCCTATATATGGGGTGCATATAGGGAATTACACGGGGAAGCAAATTATACTTACGGGGGCAATACATGCAAGGGAATATGTAACAAGTTTGTTGCTTATAGAGATGGTTAGGTATTTGTATAATAAAGAGATAAATGGGGGATTTTATTTTGTTCCGCTTATGAATCCTGATGGGGTTAATTTGGTGCTTAGTGGAACGAGCAAGTTGCCGTGTGATAAGTTAAGGGAGTTCATTTTGCTAGTTAATGATGGTAGTGAAGATTTTTCTTATTGGAAGGCGAATGCGAATGCGGTTGATATGAATGTAAATTTTGATGCTGGTTGGGGCGGTGGGGTGCAGAATGTGTTTTGTCCTGCACCTGCAAATTTTGTGGGTTATTATCCTAATAGTGAGCGTGAGGTTAGGTCGCTTATAGATTTTTCGCTTAAAAATATGCCTGCTATGACTATTGATTATCACACAAGGGGGGAAGTGATTTATTATGGGTTTGATACGCAGGATGCGAAGGCTAGGGCGGATAATTTGAAGATAGCGAGTGATATAGCGGAAGTAACGGGGTATACGGTGGAAAGGAGTGAAGGGAGTGTTGGTGGGTATCAAGATTGGTCTATTGACACGCTTAAAGTGCCGTCTGTTACGATTGAAGTGGGAAATGCGAATATGAGTTACCCTATAACTGACGAGTATTTGCCTGAGTTGTTTGAGCGGAATAAGGATGTGCCGTTGGTGGCGTTAAATTCTATTAATAAAATCTATTCGCAGGCGACTAGGGTTAATGGAAAGAGAATGTGGAAAGGGTTGAGTTTAAGGAAGTGAACCTTATAAAATAGAATTTATTTTGCATTATTTATTTAGCATTTTTAATTTTATTTACATTTGTATTTGTATTTTAATTTTTAATTATTATTAATTCAATATAAAAATATTATTTAATTTCCTTATTTATATTTAAATTAAATCATAATTCAATTTGATTAATTATTTACATATTTCATTTTGGGTTGAGTTGGGTGGCTAAGTTTAAATTATTTTAAAATTAAATTAAATCAGTTTGCAATTTTGTTTTGGTTGCAAATTGGTTTTTTGTGTGGTAAAATTGGTGTATGGATAAAATTGATAAATATATAAATGCAAATTTAAATAGTGGTAAGTTGGGCAAGTGTGGATGTGGAGATAATTGTGTGGCAAGAGAAGTGGATGTGCGATTTATGAAAATGGCGATTAAGGAAGCGGAAAAGGCAATGGCTGGTGGGGATGTTCCTATTGGGTGTGTAATTGTTGATGATGTTACGGGGGATGTGGTGGCTAAGTCTTTTAACAAGAAGGAGCGGAGTTTAGATGCAACTGCACATGCGGAGATGCTTTGCATAAGGAAGGCGTGCAAGGTTAAGGGGGATTGGCGGTTGGAGAATTGTACGCTTTATGTAACGCTTGAACCGTGTCCTATGTGTTTTGGGGCAATTTTAAGTGCTAGGATAGGTAGGGTTGTATTTGGGGCGAGAGATTTAAAAGCGGGACTTTTAGGGGGCTTTTGCGATTATAGCAAGCATAATATGTTGAATCATAGTGTGGAAGTTGTGGCGGATGTTTTGGGAGATGAGTGTCAGTTAATTTTAAGGGATTTTTTTAAGCGTAGGCGGATGGAGAATAAGGCTAAAAAGTTGAATAAATAATTTAAATATTTTTTTGCCGATTGGTTTTTAATTTTTATTTATTTTAGCGTAAGCGGTTCAATTTTTTAAGTTTATTAGCATTTTTAATTAAATTAAGTGGTTGTGTAGCGTTGGGGTTGTGTCAATTTTAAATTTTATTATTTATCATTTTTCATTTTGTTAAAATTTTTTAAATTTTGTGGTTTTAATGGTATTGACTTAGTGTGCTTTTTGTGTTAAAATGTATTTAATGATTAAAGGAGAAAATTTGTAGAATGAAAGATTTATCATATATTGTGCAATGTTGCAATGATTTTTATACTAAAAATTCTAATATGAATATTACATTTAAGGAAATGAAAGATTTGCAAGGGAAATGCGATGAGTTTTTGGGTTTAATGAGTAACAAGAACGCAGAAGCAATGGATTTGGAGAATTCGCTAGAAAGTTTGGTCTTGTGTGATGAATTTTTGGAGGCATTGGCATATACATATAGCGATGAGATGACCAAGCAATTAGAGGCATTTAGAGAAGAGGGAATGGTTGAGTATGGTTTAGTTGCAATCAAGCATAAGTGTGAATCTTATGAAATTTATATGGGTAAATTAGATACGCTTTCAGCAATGGTGAAGAGCAATGTGAATAATTTGAAGAAGGGGAAAGCGGATTTAAATAATATGTATAACTACGTAAACGATGTTGAAAGCAAGTATCGTAATGTAATTAAGGTGATAAACGAAAGGAATTATAATGATGATAAGGGAAGGCGTTACACTGAAAGGGTGTTGAACGGAAGGATTGCTGGGCATAATGAAGTGGTGGAGTGTTTAAACGATGCGACAGGTAAGATTGATAGTGTTATAGCATATTATACGCAACTTTTGGGGAAGATAGAGAACGAAAGAGAGATAAGCACGGACTTGAAGAAAGTTGCAAGGAATGAAGAGCGAGTTATGTTGTTTAATAATAAGAAATAGTTTGCCATATTTTGACAAACTTTTTTGTTGGCATATTTTTGCATATTATGGAGTATAATGTAAATAATAGTAGAGAAATCTATAAAAGGAGATTGCAAGGTATGATGAAAATTTTAAATCTTATAAGTTTCATAATTTTATCAGTTGGAGGATTAAACTGGTTGAGTGTTGGAATCTTTCAATTTGACATTATAGCAGGGATTTTTGGTTCTTCAGCAAACATATTCAGTAGAATTCTTTACATACTTGTTGGTGTTGTAACGCTTTATTTAATTTATGTTGCAATAGTTGATAAGGGTAAGATTGATATGTTGGAAGAGAACAAAGAGCAATTAAAGCCTGCTAGAAGTGCTAGCAATTAAAGTTAAATTTACGAAATAGAATAAAAAACAACCGCTAAAATTAATGAAAATTAATCATTATAAAAGTGGTTGTTTTTTATGCCGATTTATTTAATTATTTCATCATATTTTAATTATATCTAATTCATTATAGAAAATTATTATATAATGTCAATCAATATAAATTTACGGTTATTTTTTATTTAAATTCTACAAAAATAGCAATTTGTCAAAATACTTGCAATAATTTAAATTTTGTTGTATAATGAAATTGTATAATTAATGTTTTATGGCATTTTAAAAGGGAATTTTTATTATATGATAGAAGTAAAAGAAGTAACAACGAGAAAAATGAGAAAGGAATTTTTAAATTTTCCTTTAAAATTATATGAAAATTGTGAGCAGTTTGTTCCACCACTTTATGGTGATGAAAAGCAAATATTTAATAAAAATTATATGTATTACGACACTTGTGAAGCTGTTTATTTCAATGCTTATGAAGACGGGAAAATGGTTGGTAGAATTTCGGGGATAATTCAACATCAAGCGATTGAAAAGACTGGTGAAAATAGGGTGCGTTTCACAAGATTTGATAGCATTGATAAGCAGGAAGTGGCAAATGCGTTGTTTGATGCTGTTATTGCTTGGGCTAAGGCTAAGGGGATGCAAAAGATATGTGGACCATTAAATTTTAGTGATTTAGAGAGAGAAGGTTTGCTTATTTGGGGCTTTGAGGAGCTTAGTACATTTGAGGAGCAATATACATATGATTATTATCCTAACTTAATTGAAAATTACGGGTTTAATAAAGAAGTTGATTGGGTTGAATATAAAATATATCCTGCAAAAGTTATTGACCCTAAGGTTAAGAAAGTTAGCGAAATGGTTCAAAAGAGATATAAACTTAGAATTGTTAATGAGAAGTCAACAAGAAGATTAATAAATAAATATAAAGAAGGCATTTTTGATTGTTTGAATCAAGGGTACAAAGATTTATATGGGGTTGTGCCATACACCGATAAGATGAAAAAGAATTTAATTAAACAATTTAAATTAATTTTAGATTTACATTTTATTGTTGTTGTAGTTGATGAGAATGATAGAGTGGTTGGATTTGGGCTTGCTTTCCCTTCAATGTCTAAGGCTGTTCAAAAGTGTAAAGGAAAACTTTTCCCATTTGGAATTTTCCACATTTTAAAGGCGGTTAAACATCCTAAAATTTATGATTTTGGATTAATTTCTGTTTTGCCAGAATATCAAAATAAAGGCGTTAATGGGATTATTTTGGAGCAAGTTATGCAAAGGATGATTGATTTCAAATTGGAATATTGCGAAACTAATTTAAATTTGGAAACTAATGATAAAGTTCAAGCACAATGGAAATTCTTTGAGCACGAATATCATAAGAGAAGAAGGTCTTATTTGTTGGAGTTTGATGGTATGGTGGAAAAAAGTGATGTTCCTAATGCTGAATAAAATTTATTTTATTGGATAAATATTTCTTATATATAATTTTCCGATTAATGTAGTTATTTAAGTTTGAGAAAGGGGTTTGTAGGCTTATGGGTTTTATGGATTGGTTAATGAAGGGTGTTGATGAACCTGAGATTAAGGAAACGAAAAAGGCAACATTTGATGAAAAGACATTAGAAAATTTAAGAAACATATCTAGCAGTGAAAGGCAACAAAGCACAACGATTAATGGACCTGTGAACAATATGCAAAATGGTTTTATTGGCGGGACTATGCAGTCTACGAACTTCCAAAGTCAGCAACCTATGGGGGGTGGGGTTGATGCGATGATGCAATCTCCGCAAAGTTATGGTATGGCTCAACCGCAACAGGGTGGATATGGAATGCCAAATATGGGTATGCCCGCATATGGGTATCAAAACAATGCATATGTGCAAACAATGCCAAATCAGCAATCTACACCTGTAACGATGACTATGTTTAAAGTTTCTAGCGAAGAAGATGTTAAAATGGCGTTAAAACATCTAGGGAAAAAGTCGCCTTGTGTAATTTCTTTTGAAAAGATGAGTAGAAAAAAGCAGGCAAATCTTTATCAGTTTTTAAGTGGTGGGGTTTTTGCTTTGGGGGCAACAATGGTAAATTGGGTAGATAAGGAATATTTATTGACACCAAGAGGAATGGAAATTACAAGGCAAGATAAGGCTAAAAAATAAAATTAAAATTATCCGATTCTTAGTTGATGGTTTAAAGGCGGATTGATAAATTTAAAAGGAGTTTGTGTTTTGTTGAAATATAAAAGGCAAATTATAGTTTATTGTGCTTTTGTGCTTTTGGTTGCTTTTGATATGGTAACAAAGATTGTAACAGATAAAATTGATATAAATGTTATTGATGGAGTTTTATCATTTTCTTCTGTTTACAACAAGGGTGCTGCGTGGAGTATGTTTAGCAATTACACCATTATTTTGGCGGTTGCATCATTAGTGTTTGTTTGTGTTGCTGTAGTTTTTGATTGCAAAACCAAACTTAATAAAACAAAATTATATAATGTTGCCTATGTTTTTATTTTAGCGGGGGCGTTTGGAAATGCGATTGATAGAATCTTCTTGGGTTATGTTAGAGATTTTATAAAGTTAGATTTTATCAATTTTCCTGTGTTTAATGTGGCAGATTCACTTTTAGTTGTTGGTGTAATATTGCTTGCATTTTACATTATATTTTATAAAGAAAGTAAAGAGATAAGTGATAAAGATAAGGTAAGTGGGAATGATGAGAGCGAATTGAATGTTGTCTATATAAATAAACAAGATACAAGCAATGAAGCGGTTAAAATGGCAAGTGCAAAAATGAAGTTAATGCAACAAGAAGATAAGGAAAAAGAAAAAGGTTATAGCGAAAATAAGGCGGAAGAATAAAGTTGTAAAGTGAATTAAAATTTATTTAATTCATTTTTTTTGTGCAATCTAATGTAAAATTAAGTTTGGTAAAGACAAAATATAATTGTTATGAATATTTTTATAAAAGTTACACACATTATAGGTAAGTAGTGGTATAACCACAAAATTAAGGAGTGTAAATATTATGAAACATTTTATAGTTGTTGCGTTTATAATGTTATTTTGTTTTGCAGTTTTGCCAGAATTTTTTGTAACAGATAATGCAGGAGAAAATGCGGGTAAGGAGAATATAAGGCAAATAGAAATAATTAACAATGAAACACAAGGTAGTTTAAATAATAATCAAAGTAATAATGAAAAAATTCAATCTAATTCAACTAATGAAACAAAAGCAAATGCTAGTGTTGATGTGAAAATAGGTTCAAGTGATGAAATGTCAAAAGTTGGTGAAGAAAAAATAGAAAATGGAGCAAACAAAAAAACTGAGCCAACAATAAATGAATATGTTGTTGAAAGTGAAGAAGAAAGCACAAAACAAGCATCAAGCAACGCTGTTCAAGATAATGATGAAATAAAAGAAAATGAAAGTAAAAATAATAGTTTAGAAGAAAATTCTGTGCAAGAAGATGAAAATGAAAAAATAAAAAATGCAAATTGCCAAGACTGTGATGATTGCGACTGTGAAAGTGAAAAACAAGAGTGCGATTGCAGAGATAAAGAGAAAAAATGTGAAAGTGAAAATGTAAATCAGTTTCAAATTGAAGAGCAAGGTAACAGTGATTGGTTGAAACATAAAAAAGAAGATAAAATAAATAATTCAAATTTCATTGAAAACAAAGTTGCTGATAATGAAGATGAAAATGTATTGCCGAAAGTAGGTTTATATGAAGGTGGAGAAGATAATAAGATAATTGAACCAACTAATGCTGTAACAGAGAACGAAAAAGGAAAAGAAGAACAGGTTGCACAAAAAAATTTGCCCATAGAAGATAAAATGATAAATGACCATAAGCAAGAAAGGGCAAAGAAAGAAGTGCCTGGCACAAGCAAAATAGAAAATATGAAAATGTTTGATTTAAACAAAGAGCAACCAGTCTATGATGTTGAGTTGCTTGGAATAATAGACAATGCTACTGTAATTATGCAAGATGGCATTGTAAATGTAAAAGTGGGTGCGTAATATGTTCTATTTTATATATATGATTTTAAAAGCAATTTTTTAAAATGACAATTTTAAAATTTAAATTGTAAGGCTAAACATATTTAAGTTTAGCTTTTTTATGCAAATTCATCAACAAATATTTGGCAATGTAGTTTTTCCTAAGTATTACATCACAAATTATGCAAATTTAAACAAAAAAATGGTGTTTTGCTAGTTTTTTCTCTTGTAATTTTCTCTTGCTTTTGATATAATGTTATGATAAGAGAAACAAGGGAGAATCAAATGAGAATATGCAACTTGGGAAGCGGAAGTCGTGGTAATGTTACATACATAGAAAGTAATGAAGCAAAAATCTTAGTTGATTGCGGTTTGTCGGCAAGAGAAATTGAGTTTAGACTTTTCACCATAGGCATAAATGCAGATGAAATAGATGCAATTTTTATAACACACGAACACAATGACCACATAAATGGGTTAAAGCAATTTGTTAAGAAGCACAAGTGTGATGTTTTTATGCATTATTTAAATTTGGAAGCGGTTCTAGAGAAACAAGACATTGATAGGGTAAGGGCGAATTGCTTTAAGTTGGAAGATTTTTTATTCAAAGATGTTTTGGTTTGCCCATTTGAATTATCACATGATTCCGTTTATTGTGTTGGCTATGCATTTTGCAGTGATGGGCAAAAAGTTAGCATTGCAACAGATACGGGATTTATGCCAAGTGATGCGATAGACAAAATGATGGATAGCGATGTTATATATATTGAGAGCAATCATAATGAATTGCTACTTTTAAAAAATGAAAGTTATACAGCATATTTAAAGAAGAGAATTTTATCAAGTCGTGGGCACTTATCAAATATTGATTGCGCTGAGGCAATTTACAAACTTGCGCAAGGTTGCACTTATCAATTTGTTTTATCTCATTTAAGCGAAAAGAACAACACACCTCGTATTGCTTTTGAAGAAGTTGCTTCAAGATTAAGCAAATTGGGAATAGTTGAAGGAAAAGATATTTTTATTGATATTGCAAACCAAGATAAAGTTGGCACGATGTTTGAAATAAAATCAAAAGAAAATGCAAACGCAACAGTGGTGTAAGTTGTTTAATTTAAAAGAAAAGTATTATATAAAAATTTTTAAGGAAATTAAGTTGTGAATATAAGAAGAAAGAGAAAAAAAGAACGGGCGAAACAACAATTTAATGAGAAACCTATAACAATTCCAATAAAAGATGACAATGTGCTAGAAAACCAAATCAGTATGGAAGAAGTTTTAGCTGGAGTAGATTTTACAAAAAGTGTTGATGAACATTTGGATAGTATTGTTGAAGCCGAAAGTCAGGTAAAAGTATTAAAAGAGGCAAACGAAGCAGTTGTTAAACAAAAAAGTCCACAAAAGAAAATATGGTCATTTATATTTTTAGTTATCAATATTGCGGTAGTTGCATATATTTTATTGCATATGCTTGAAGGTCAAAAGGTTGAACCTATTTCAAGTATAAATATAAATGTATGGCTTTTGATTGTTGCAATTATGGCTTTTCCTGTTTTAATGCTTTGTGATCAAATGCGATATTTTATGCTTATCAAGTCGTCCACAAAAAGGAAAAGACCATTTTTGGCATATAAGGTGGCAGCAATAGGGCGTTATTATGACTATATTACTCCGTTTGCAAGTGGCGGACAACCATTTCAAATTTATTATTTAACAAACAGGGGTGTGAAAGCAAGCAGTGCGATATCTATTCCGCTTGCGAAATATATAGTTCAGCAAATTGTGTTTGCATTTATGGCATTAATTTTGCTTATAGGAAGCGTAACATTTTTAAAGGATATCTTTACAAGTGCAACTGGTTCAACCATTGTAAGTGTGGCAAGTTGGATTGGATTTATATTAAATTTCTTTATTGTGTTTTTTACAATTTTATTGTCATCAAGCAGGTTAGGGCATAAATTGGTAATTGGCATTTTAAAATTGTTGAAAAAAATTAAAATTGTAAGAAATTATGATAAACACTATAACAAACTTATAAAATTGGTAGAAGAATATCAAAGGACAATGAAGTTCTTTATTAAATCACCTAAGTTGCTATTTTCAATGATGTTTTTCAGCTTCGCAAACATAGTTGTGCAATACACTATACCATTTTTAATTTATTGTGCTTTTGGGAATGCTCCAAGTTTTGAAATATGGTTTCAAATTATGATAGTTTCATTAATGATAGACTTGGCTTGCAGTTTTATTCCGTTGCCAGGTGGCTCAGGTGCTGCAGAACTATCATTTGCCGCTATGTTCACTGCATTATTTAGTACTGCGACTTTTTGGGCAATGCTTTTATGGAGATTTTTAACTTATTACGCTTTCATTATTCAAGGGCTATGCTTGATAATTTATGATTATGCTTATGGAAATCGCAAAAATGCAAGACTTTTAGCAAAGTGGAAAGTTGAGGAAGAAGAAAAGTATAAAGCGAATCAAATAAATACGAATTAAATTACGGTAAATTTATGCAACCTTTAAATTGGGTTGCATTTTTTATATTTAAGCATAAAATATTTATATGAAAAATATTTTAGTGTTAGATAGTGGCGTTGGTGCGATAAGCATAGCAAATGAAATAAGAAAATTAATAAAAGCGAATTTGTTTATATACATAGATAATTTGCATGCACCATTAGGAGAAAAAGATGAAAAGGAATTAAAACAAATTGCTTTAAATGTTGTAAGAGAAAACTTGGAAAAATATAAGATAGATTTGGTTGTTGTCGCCTGCAACACACTAACTGTTGCTACAATAAAATATCTAAGAGAAAAATTTAACATTCCTTTTGTTGGCACTGAACCAAATATTAAGGTAAAAGAGAAAAATGCAATTATTTTATGCACGACTTATACGGCAAATAATTGCCAAATAATTAAATCCTCTTCATTAAATAAAATTGCGTTACCTAAACTTGCAACTTTAATTGACAAAAATTTGCGTAATTTACGGGTTTTAAGCGGTTATTTATCTTCATTTTTACTTAATTTTAAAAATCAAAGAATAGAAACAATAAGCTTAGGTTGCACGCATTATACATATATAGAAAGTATTGTAAAAAAATATTTGCCCGAAGTTAAAATATATCAAAATAAAGAAGGTGTGGCAAAAAGAGTAAAAAGTCTTTTAAAAGATTTAAGTAAAAACGATTTAATGAATAGAAAAAAAGAAAAGGATGTAAAGCATTATAATTTAAAAAGAGTTAGAAAAAATATCAAGCCTAATGGCGGAAAAGTTAAATTAATTTTAAGCAAAAAAGATAAAAAATTTAAAAAGCAATTAAAGAGATTTTTGAAAATTAAAGATTAGTTCAAAACATTTAAAAATCTATTTACTTTTTCAATAAAGTATGTTATAATTTTATCATAAGATAATTTAATTTAAAGAGGTTTTATAATGAAATTACAAGACATAAAGAATGCATATAAAAGAGAAGTTCTGTTTGCTAAATTGGATGCTATTTTGTGCCCAAATTTAAAAGTGAGTGAAGATGAAAAAATTAGGATTGAAAAAAATGCCATTGGTGCATCTTGCATTTTGATAGCTGGTGTGGGGTTAGCATGCTTGGAGCCAGTTTTGATTTGCCCAATAGCAATTATTTTAGGTTCTTATGCTTGCATTGATTATGAATTTAATAATGGAAGAAGAACAAAACAATATCAAATTGATAAAGAATTTGAAGAAAGATATAATGATGTTTTTGAAAATTTTGAAAGTAATGCAGATGTTTGCACAATAAAAAAGATGCTAAACGATAGAGAGTTGGGGTTTAAAAACGATGACTTTGATTTAAATGATGAGTCTTTAATAAAACTAATGATGCGTTATGATAAGTTTATATATGCACATAGAGCGGGAATAAAGAATATTTCGCAATTTATTAAGGATAAACATCAAATAAAGAAAGAATTATTTGATGCATATTTAAAGGATAGAGAAATGGAATTTAATTAATTGTAATAAGCTTAAATATTGCCAACAAAATATCTTAATGCAAATTTTAAAAAGGAGGTGTTTGTTAATGAAATTAAATAAATTGAAAAAGAAAAACAATATTAATTTTGAGTTTTTTGAAGCGGACAAGTTATCTAAGGACTTTTTTAGAAAAATTCATAGTTGCACTGTAAGTGATGCAAATAAGTACATATTGGAACATTGTTTAGAACTAAATTTCATTGCCGAATGCTTTCAAATGAATGAAGATTTGTTTAAATACGGAAAGAAAAAATTGCAAGAGGATTCGCTTTTACAGAATTTTCAATATGAGCAAATTGAACAATTAGTTATAACAAATAAAGAATTTTCCGCAAATAAATTTACATCTTATAGTAGAGATATAGCAAAGAAATATTATGCAGGATATTCAAGATTATATAAGCAATTTAGTAAGCGAAAAGAGTTTTTGGTAGACTGTGAAAAAATTATAGATGAGAATAAAAAGCTTTATAAGAACAATGATAAAGCATATGTGTTAGGTGGCGTAACTTGCGGACTTTGGGCAGTTGTTGCACTTGCTTACAGGTGCGCAATTTACAGTGGGAATGTTAAAGATAGGTATGATGAAATTTATGACTTTGAAAGTCTAAAATTGAAAGATGATTATGCACAAAGTTTGGGTTACGAATCAAGTGAGACAATGGAAAATTATTTTAATAATTTTTTAATTGAAATTTCAAAACAAGATGCAATAGATAAACTTACGCAAACACATCTAACAAATCAAAATGCACTTGCAAACTATTTGGGGTTTGATAACGCTGAACAAATGCAGCAACTTATAGATGATGGAGTAAAAACATTATCAAAGTCGCAATATATTGATTTATTGAAAGATAAATTAAATATTAATATGAAAATGATTGCAAATGACAATGGCTTTGCAAGTGTTGAAGAAATGGAAGAATATTTAGATAATAACGTGATTTATCATCCATCAAGACGAGTTTATACTTATCCTACATGGAGAGTAATGCCTGGTTATTATGAATATAAGACAACAAAGGCGGAGCAAGTTTTTAACGAAAAGAAGGAATTGGAATCAAATTATAACTATGAAATGAACCATTTACCTTTAAGAAAAGGGGAAACCATAGATACTATTGCAAACCCCACACTTTCAGTTGCTAATGATAAAATGAATACACTTGAAAATGATTATATGAGTGAGCTCGAAAAAATTCAAAATGATAGCGATTTTCCTAAATTTGATTATTCAAGCGATGTGGTTAAATCCGCAGTTGATTCTTATGATGTGTTTAACGATACAATTTCATCAAAGGTAACAGATTTAGCAAAAGCAGATGTAGACTTTGAATGCAATCCAGTTTTGGATTTCGCTGTGCCTGCCGTATCATTTTCTTGCTTAGTTTTTGCATTAAAAATGGCAAAAAATATAAGAGTGAACAAAAAAATAAGAGAGCTAAATAAGGTATTTAGCTACATAAATGAAAATAAAACAAATAAAGATGAAAAAGTAATAAATGATAAAGAAAGCCAAAAAGAAATGTAGTCAAATAACCTTTCAGCCTATTTATAGATTTATTATTAAATTTGATTAGTAAAAAAACAATAGTTATAAAGCAATTTAATTTATCTAAATATTGCAAAACTATTGTTTTTTGTATGTTAATTAAACTTTAACTGCCTTTTTCTTATGTTTTGCAATTTTTATACTTGAAAATAATTGCTTAATTTTAACAATATTAAATATTTCACACAAAAGAGCATAGAATGCAACAGACACAATTCCGCATAAAATTATATTTACAATTTGAGGAACAAAAATGCTTAAAATTTCGTATAAATTGCAATTTAAAAATGTGGTAGGAATAATCATAACAATAAGCAAACAAATAGGTTTCCAAATTTCATTAGATAATTTCCCTTGTTTTTTTAACTCGATTAAATTTAGAGTTGTGGTTATAAGGGTTGATAACCCCATTCCAATTATAATAGAATTTATTCCTATGTGTTTTGGTAAAAACAAAATAGACAAAATTAAGAAGATAGAACCAATAATATAATTTATAAATGATTTTCGCTCTAAATTAAGAGAATTTAAAATTGTCGCACTTATGCCATTTAAGGCAAGGGGAATCATAATAATTGCTGAATCTCTAAGGAAGAGCCCTGATTGTGTGTTCTCAAATAAAAACTGGCAAATTGGCACACCTAGTCCCATAAAGATAGGCACGCATAGACAAGCAATGTAAAAACTAAAAGTTATAGATGTCTTTATGCGGTTGTTAATATAATTGTAATTATTGCACGCAAGTGCACTTGCAAGGTCAGGGATAAGTGCAATAGCAAGCGAATCAACTATTGTTGTTGGTAAGAAAAGTAGAGGGAAAGCCATTCCCATTGCAATGCCATAAAGAGCAACAGCATCTCCATTAGTGTATCCAGCACTCATAAGTCCAATAGGAATAAGAATTGCAATAACAGGTTGAATTAAACTAGAAACAACTCGAATGCCAGTTATAGGTAAACTTGTTTTTAATAGCTCCTTATGCTCTCCCTTTGGTTTTTCAAGTTTTCCACCTTTTTTAAAATAGTAAATGCAAATAACAAGAGATGACACAAGTGTTGCAATAGATAAGGAAACGCTTGCCACAATAGAGCCATCCACAGCAAAGAACATAAAAGAAAGGGCAAATACGCAAACAATAATGCGAACAATTTGTTCAAGCAATTCAATTACACAAACAACCAAATAATTATTTTGCCCCCACATAACGCCACGTATAACCGAATAAACAGACGAGAACACAACCGCAGGCAATAGGGTAAGTAAAATAAGAATGCATCTGCTATCAGCAAAGATAAAATTAAGTAGATTATTGAAAATAAAAATAACCAAACATAGAACTAAACTGGATAGCCCACCAATAATTAATGAAGATGTTATCATCCTATTTTTTGCATTATGCTCTTTAAGTGTTTCATATTTTGCCGTAAGCCTTGAAACTGTCAATGGTAAACCACTGCATATAATTGTTACAAGCACAATAAAAATAGAAAAGGCAATTTGATAAAGCCCTAAACTCTCCGCACCTATCTCTCTACTTAAATAAATGCGGAAGATAAACCCCGCAACTCTTGTAATCACCGAAAATATTGTAATAAGAAGAACTGTCTTAAATAAACTCTTTATATTCATATAATATTTTATGACTTGTCCTTAATGTATAGAACTTTTTTAATGGTAGCAAAAGCAACAAGAAATAATTTCAAAACAGCCAACATAATAAAGTTATTGCTTTAATGCAAATATAAGTAAATGCAAAAATTCAATTTTATATAAAATTTATTAATCACACAACTTAATGCGTTTCATAATAGAAATTGAATTAAAAAATAATTTTATAAAAAACAATAAAAAACATTTGACAAAAAAGAAAATAAAAT
>DJPS01000015.1:98443-102381 GCA_002438625.1 Christensenella sp. UBA6406 | reverse complement strand
CAGAGTACGCAACCTTTTCACTCGCTCAAACATATATAATACGCAAGTTTTCACCCCTTTCACACATATATAATACGCAAATATTGAAAAGGCTAAACTTAATTTTATTTGCTTTTAAAAAGAAAACTGAAAAACTTTCAAAATATTATTGACAATATTGAATTTTAATGCTATAATATGAAAGATAAAAAATTATTAAAGACACCCAAAGACAGTAAGTGCATAGTTTATGCGTAAAAGGTTTATCCCTTGCTTACCGAGGTTATAAGTTGATTTAAATTTAATTTGCATAAAGTTAAATTAAAAGGAATTGATTATTTTAATTTAATTCATATATAAATATAATTAAATTCTCTTATTGCCTTATACGGTGATTTAAGAGAATTTTTTATTAAATTATATGGAGGTAAACTTATGAGTGCAAATAGAGATGCGAAAGTTGAACTAGTTGAAAGCATTAAAGAAAAAATTAAAAGTGCTAAGTCAGTTGTAATCGTAAACTACGGCGGTATCACTGTTGCTCAAGACACTGAGTTAAGACAAAAGTTTAGAGCAGAAAATGTAGAATACAGAGTTTACAAAAATAGACTAGTCTATCGTGCTTTAAAAGACCTTGGCTATGAAGTAAATGAAGAATTGCTTCAAGGCACAAACTCTGTTGCTATCAGTTATGATGATGAGACCGCTGGTCCAAGAATCATAAACACATTTGTAAAAGACAACAAGATTGATAAATATTTATCATTTAACTTTGGCGTAATGAACAATCAAGTTGTTGATGGTGCATATGTGAAGACTATTGCAAACTTACCAAGCAAGCCTGCCCTAATCGGACAACTATTAAGTGTTCTAAATGGACCTATGCGTGGCGTTTGTGTTGCTCTTAACGCAGTAGCAGAAAAAGGCGAGTAATTAAAATAATTAATTTACAAGCAAAAAAACACAAAACATAAAACTAAAACAAAGAAGTAAATGTTAAAGTTTTAAAAACAAAAAAAGATAGAAGAAAAATAAATAAAATAAAAATGAAAAATTAAGAATAAAAATTTAAAGGAGATTAAAATATTATGGCAGATTTGAATAAAATCGTAGATATGATTAGTGAATGTTCAGTTGTAGAAGTAAGTGAACTAGTTAAAATGTTAGAAGAAAAATTCGGTGTAAGTGCTGCAGCCCCTGTTATGGTTGCTGCTGCTCAAGGTGGAGCAGAAGAAGCTGCTAAGACTGAATTCAATGTTGTATTGAAGGATGTTGGTGCAAGCAAGATGAACATCATCAAGATTGTTAAGGAAGTTACAGGTTTAGGCTTAGTTGACGCTAAAACTTTGGTTGAAAGTGCGCCTAAGGCTGTTAAGGAAAACTGCCCTAAGGCTGAAGCAGAAGAAATTGCTAACAAACTTAAAGAAGCTGGTGCAGTTGTTGAACTTCAATAATTTAATTGAAATAAACAAACAAAAAAAGTTGTGTAAATTTAGTTTTACACAATTTTTTATTTACTTTAAAACACATTAAAACCATAAAATCAAAAATAAAACAACAAAAGAAAATTTTAATTGGCTTAAATAAATTAATAAATTATGATTGAATAAATTTACAGAAAAATCTCAACGGCAGCGGCTCATTACACCCACACCCCACTCTTACACAAAATCACACTAATAAATTAGCATTCTTCTAAACTTTCCATCATTAGAAAATCCTTTAACTTTATGTGTTTAACTGCACTAGTTGAAAAATCTATATCATCATTTGTAATTATGATTTTTTTGCATAAATTATCAATATTTGCAAACGCAGACATCTCTCTATTATAAGTCTTTTCTTCCACAACGCTATAAGCAACTTGAATAAAATATTTTTTGTTATTTTTAACCGCAACAAAATCAATCTCTCTCCCCGCATTGTTATAAACATTTAATTTATAACCCATATAAAGCAGTTCATTATAAACAATGTTCTCTAAGTTGTGCGTTATATCAAAACGCCCATCAAAGCACCTTATAGAATTAAATGAAACATCTTCATTGTAAATCTTTACATAAAAATCTAACTCTTTTTTAACTTTTGCACTATATTGCTTAACAAAATCTATGATATACGCTTCTTCCAAATACTTCAAATATTTCATAATTGTATTAACTGAACATTTGTCATAATTTGCATTTATATAATCTGTTATGGATTTTACAGATAAAATCCTTGCATTAGATTTTAAAACATAATTTACAAAGTTTTCAAACAACCCCACCTTTCTTATGTTATATCTTTTAATTAAATCATTTATAACTATCGTGTCATTGATATCATTCAAATAAATAAGTTGAGAATCTATTGATTCAAATTCAAATCGCTTAGGAAATCCACCATAGACTAGATAATCGCTTATGCTACACTCTCGCCCAATCATCTCACAATACTTTACAATCTCTTTATAAACAAACGGTCGCACCCTAAATGAAACATATCTCCCGCTTAACTCTTTGGTAAACTCACCCGACAACAACTTAGAATTTGACCCAGTTATAAAAATAGAATAATTATAAAGCCGTAATGTTTTACACGCATCTTGCCACCCATCAACATTTTGAATTTCATCAAAAAATAGATAAACTTTTTCCGCTCCAACTTTCCCAAATTTCTCATCTATAACCCTAAGCAAATCTTCACAGCTAGAAATATTGCCCAAAACTTTTTTATCCTCAAAATTAAGTAAAAGCACTTCCTTACCTTCACTTTCTAACTGTTTAGCAATTTGATTTAAAATTATAGACTTACCACAACGCCTTATCCCTGTAATGATTTTTATTAAATCACTATCGTAAAAAGGCATAATTTGCTCTAAATAATGTTCTCTTTTTATGCTCTTATCTTGCATCGCAACCCCCTTACCCAATTTACAACTATTTTTCACTTACCATTATACTGAAAACTTTTGCATTTGTCAACAAAACTTTTCACTATACTGAAAACTTTTTACATATTTAGCAAAAGTTTTCACTAAAAATGTAAAAAGCAACAAAAAAGGCATGTAAATTTACACACCCAAATTTTTGTTATTTTTCTTAACTTTAAATTGAAATTATTTATCTTAAATTAAATTTTAAAATCTAATCTAAACACAAACACCAATTTAAACGAAAGTCTCAAATCAAACTTAAACTTTAACAGTTGTGCCAAAGTTATCTAACATTGCATTTAAATCAATTATGTCAGATACCGTGATAATGCCAAGTGCAGGTTCTTTATAGTTGCCCGTTTTTGTAATTAAAATAGCAAGCAATTTTCTATTTGTGTAAAACAAATTCAACGCTTCTTCAATGGTCAATTTTGCACTTACAACAACATAATAATTGTCATTTTGATATTTTTGAATAACATCGCCAATTTTAGTTGTATTGATAAACTGACAAATGTCAACTTTATTGTTTACTTGCTCGCCCAAAACATTGATAAGTTTTTGCCCATTTGCCACCCCTATCAATGCCCCATTTTCATAAACAGGCAAATTGCTATAACCACTTGAACCAATGTAACCTATAACATCAATCAAACTCGTGTCGCTTTGAACACTTAAAAGGTCTTTCCTACACGCAGTTGTGATTGCAAGTGGCGGAGTGCAAATAAGTTCAGCAATCTTTTCCATTTGCTCCACAACATCCGTGCGTGGCTCTGCAATAACAAAATCTTCATATGAAGAATGAATAATCGCATTCCTAAGCCTTGCATAATCTACAAGCAAATCTTCAAACTTTCTTACAATAGAATTTAAAGAAGCACATCGCCTTATAATGTCCGCAAAAGATTGCCCCCGCTTTAAATTATATTGCGTTCTTAAACTATGGTCAATTTTGTTATATGCATCAATAAATCTTGTTGCATTCCCAATTTCAACAACTGGCTTTTCACTTTCTTTCTTCATATAAAATTATCTTTCCTTT
>DJPS01000015.1:56400-98364 GCA_002438625.1 Christensenella sp. UBA6406 | reverse complement strand
AAAAATGCAAATAAATTAAATAAAATTAAATCGGCAAATATTTAATTTTTATTATATTTAACAACAACATTATGCTATTCAATTTGCAATTTTATTCTTTTTATAACAACTATATGCACAATTTTTTGCACTTTCAAATTTAACTTTTTGCTTATTCATCTTCTTGTAAAGTGTCATCAACAACATCATCGCTTTGCAATGGTGTAGATTTCTTTAAAATACAATCCCTAACTTTCGCTTCAACTTCCGCAAACACTTCTGGGTTGTTCTTTAAAAACGCCTTTGCATTCTCTCTACCTTGCCCAATCTTATCACCATTATAAGAGAACCACGCCCCGCTTTTGTCTATAATCTCGCACTCAACCGCCATATCAAGTAGCGTGCCATCCCTAGAAATTCCTTGCCCATAAACAATGTCAAACTCCGCTTGTTTAAAAGGCGGTGCCATTTTATTTTTAACAACTTTAACCTTTGTTCTGTTACCTATGATGTCCGTGCCATCCTTAATCGTATCAACTTTACGCACATCTATTCTTATACTGCTATAAAATTTAAGTGCCTTACCGCCTGGTGTAGTTTCTGGCGAACCAAACATAACGCCAACCTTTTCCCTTAGTTGATTAATAAAAATCACACTTGTTTTTGTCTTGCTTGCAACACCTGTCAATTTTCTCATTGCTTGACTCATAAGTCTTGCTTGAAGCCCTATAAAGTTGTCCCCAATTTCGCCATCTATTTCCGCTTTTGGCGTAAGTGCCGCAACAGAGTCAACAACCACCAAATCTATCGCACCGCTTGAAATCAAATTCTCGCAAATTTCAAGTGCTTGCTCTCCACTGTCTGGTTGAGAAATGTAAAGTTCTGCCAAATTTACGCCCAATCTCTCTGCATAAGTTGGGTCTAGTGCGTGCTCCGCATCAATAAATGCACAAATCCCGCCCATTTTTTGGCACTCTGCCACAACGTGCAACGCAACCGTTGTTTTACCAGATGATTCAGGTCCATAAATCTCCACAATCCTGCCCCTTGGCACGCCACCAATTCCAAGTGCATTGTCAATAGCAAGGCATCCAGTTGGAATAACTTCAATAGGCTCACGACTTGCTTCGCCATATTTCATTATTGCACCTTTGCCATATGCTTTTTCTATTTTCAAAATTGCACTATCTAGGATTTTCAATTTTTCGCTTTTTTCCATATTTTAACCGTTCCTTTTATCCTATTTATCTTAAAATCAGCTTATCCTAAAATGATAAATCAAAATTAATTTAAAATTAAAATCAAATTGCATTATTAATTATTTTATTTTAGAAATTTTACGCATCGTTTCTAACTTTTCTAATTAAATGCAAAAATGCAAATTTAGCCACTTGTTGCATAATCTTATTTTTGCTACCTTCAAAATTATGCTTAAATACATTGATAACTTTATTGTCCCCAACTGCTATAAAACACTTTCCATTATCAGGTAAATGCTCGTTATCGCTTGCCACGCCACTTGTAGCAACAACAATGTCTGCCGTACTCACATAAAGCCCGCCCCTAGCAATTTCATATACACCTTCTACGCTATCTAAACTGTATTTTTCAAAAAATGATGGTTGAATGCCAAATCTTCTAATTTGACTTTCCTTGCTTAAATTTACATTTGCTTCTACCAAAATGTCCTTTACATCATCTTCCGCTTGACAAACAAACTCACTCGCAAGTCTGCCCGCACTCACACCTTCACAAAAAGCAACTTTAAGTTTCTTCTCTTTTAACAACTTATATGCACATTTATAAACATTCTCCTCATTTTCACCATAAACATATGATTTAAATGTGTCAATAAATCTCCTATAAGCATCGTTAAATTCTTCTACAAGTTCATCATCCCCACTTAATTTCAAAGTTGTTTCATAATAACGCTCTTGCACATCAAAGTTGATACCTTTCATATCAATGTCAATTTTATCAAAAAATGCATTAATCTCTTCTTTTAGGTAACCTACCATATTTATAGTTTTTTCCATTTTAATCTTCATCCCCTTTCATTGCATAAAGACACCAAATTCAATATGCAAAAGAATTTATTTATATATTTTTTCCATTTTACTTAATTTTTTTATCTTTTCTATTTTTCTTCCTTGTCACCAACCTTGCCAGTTGCATCAACTTCAACCGCTTTATCGCCATCATTTCCCTTAGCATCATCTTTATTTGCATTTTCAGCACTTAATTTATTTGAAAATAGATTTCTATTTTTAATTAAATAATTTGCACCTGATAAAATTGTAAGCAAAACAGCAATAGCAAACAAAGCAAGTGAAACAACTAAAATCACTCTCATAACAGTTGCACCCAAACTAAACGCAACATTTACATAAGCATAAGCAATAAGCAAAACTAATGAAACCATTGTAACAATAGTTTTCAATTTACCCCAAATGTCCGCAGGAATCACCGTTCCCCTTTTTGCCCCAATTTGCCTAACAACATCCACAACATAATCCCTAGCAATTATAATCAAAACCGCTATGCACCCAAAATGTGCAGGGACAGTCCCATCATAAGTTACCATTAAAAGTGCAGACAGCACAAGCACCTTATCAGCAATCGGGTCAAGCAACTTGCCCAAATCGGAAACCAAATTATATTTCCTTGCAATCTTTCCATCAATCATATCAGTTAAACTTGCCACAATGAAAATTATAAGTGCAACCAGTTTCCCACACGCAATAAAATCTGCCAAATAGAAGAAAACAAAGAATGGCACAAGCAATATTCTTATAAATGATAAGATATTTGGAACATTTTTATTCATCGTCATCCTATAAAACCTCCCCAATTAAATCTATACCATTAGAAGCCGTAATCTTAACACTTGCAAGTTCACCAATCACCAACTCGTCAGGCGAACTTATGTAGCAAATTGTGTCCACTTCATAACTGTCAAAAGTCGTTCTTCCTATATACCAATCATTTTCAGCATCATAGGCATCAATCATACAATCTAAAATTTGCCCAACTTTCTTCTTTTGCCTTGCCACATATAACTTAGTTTGCAACTTTTGCACCTTTTTAAGCCTTCTCGCCTTCTCCTTCTCTGGCACTTGATTTTCCATATCATATGCAAGCGTATATTTTTCCCTAGAATAGGCAAAAAATCCTACATTTGATAACTTGTTATCCTTTAAAAATCTAATCAATTTCTTAAAATCTTTTCTCGTTTCACCAGGGAAACCCACAATAAATGTGCTCCTTACAGCAATGCCATAAACCTCGCACTTAGATATAATCTCACTCGCCTGCTCGCTTGTGTTTCTCCTCCTCATTGCTTTAAGCGTGTCATTTGACGCACTTTGAAGAGGCATATCTAAATATTTACACATTTTGTCATTTGCTTTTATAAATGCCAGCAACTCATCTGTTATGTTTTCAGGGTAACAATAATGCAATCTTATCCAAATTAAATCATTGATATCACTCAACTTTTCAAGCAACTCAATCAACTTAGACTCGCCATAAAGGTCAGTGCCATACCTTGTTACATCTTGTGCAACAAGCAAAATCTCCCTAACCCCGTTCTTAGCAAGTTCTTTCGCCTCGTTCACTACATCTTCAATCTTTCTAGACCTATATTTTCCCCTAATCGCAGGTATGGTGCAATAGGCACACGCATTATTGCAACCATCCGCAATTTTTAAATAAGCAATGTGGGTTGGCGTTGTAACAATTCTATCGCTATCAAGTCCATACGCATCTTTAACTTCCACATTGTAAAGTGATGCAATATGAAAAACAATTTTATCATTTTCATCAATCGGCACAAATTCATCTATATAATTTAATATTTCCGCATCAGTGTCCTTCTTATACCTATTCAAACAACCTGTTACAACTATCTTTTCAAGTTTTCCTTGCTTCTTATAGTCAATGCACTCGCCTATCGCCCCATAAGCCTCATCCCTTGCACTTTGTAAAAATGCACAAGTGTTCACTATCACAACATCCGCACTTTCAAGGTCGGCAACCAAGTTGAAACCAAAACTTTTAAGCCTTGCAAGCATCTTTTCCGCATCAACCCTATTCTTATCGCAACCAAGTGCAATCATTCCAACTTTTTTCTCTTTTAGTTCTTCTACTTTCATTATTTTTTATCCTAATTTATCTATTTTTTTAGTAAAGAAAATCAATTAAATTTATATCTTAATCTATATCACCATACAACTCTCTAAACTGCTCTTTCGTAATTAAAATTTGTCTCTTATTATTGCCATCTGGTCTGCTGATATAGCCCATATCTTCCATTGCATCCGTAAGTTTAGATGCCCTATTCCATCCAAGCGACAACTTCCTTTGAAGAAGAGAAGATGATGCTTGATTTGTTTCAATTACAACTTTTAACGCTGGCACAAACATTTCATCTTCGGTTGGGTCTTTAACCCCCACACCCTTATGCTCGCCACCGCCTTTGTTTAGCATTTTATTGACAATGTTATCTTCATAACAAGCCTCATTATGAGATTTAACATAATCAACAATGTCGTTTATCTCTCCACCTGTAACAAATGGTGCCTGAATTCTTGTAGGTTCGTTTTGGTCTTGTGGTGCATAAAGCATATCACCTTTACCCAGCAACTTCTCCGCTCCACCTTGATCCAAAATTGTCTTACTATCAGCATATGCGGTTAATGAAAACGCAATTCTAGTTGGGAAGTTATTCTTAATCGTTCCCGTAATTACATCTATTGAAGGTCTTTGCGTTGCAAGCACTAAATGTATGCCCGCACTTCTCGCTTTCGCAGCAATTCTTGCAATCTTATCTTCAATTTCTTTCTTGCACACTGTCATTAAATCGGCAAGTTCATCAACAATTATAACAACATATGGCATTTTAGGCTTCTTCTTTGCAACAATGTCTGGCAACTTATTATATTCGCCAATGTCCCTAACTTTGTAACTTTGGAACAAAGTATATCTCTTTTCCATTTCATTTATTGCCCAAGTGAATGTGTTGACCGCCTTTTCAGGTTCGGTTATGATGTTTGGCAACATTAAATGTGGCAAACCTTCATAAATTGCAAACTCTACACGCTTAGGGTCAACAAGCACTAAACGCACATCCTCAGGCGAACTCTTATAAATAATGCTTAAAATTAAAATATTTAAACACACACTCTTTCCGCTTCCTGTTGAACCAGCCACAAGCAAATGCGGTGCTTTCGCCAAGTTGCAAAATATAAATTTACCATTGATATCTTTACCCAAAACAAAGTTCAAAGGATTGCTATCTTTATAAAACTCTCCACTTTCAAACACTTCCTTGAACCCTATTGATGCACGCTTATCATTAGGCACTTCAATGCCCACCGCATTCTTGCCAGGGATTGGAGCCTCAATACGAATGCCACCTTTTGCAGCCAAAGCCATTGCAATATCATCAGCATAATTGACAATCTTTTTAACTGAAATCCCCGCAGGCATTGTCATTTCATACCTTGTTACAGTTGGACCTATAACAACATTAGAAACTTTTGCAGGAACTTTGAAACTTTCAAGCGAAGATTCCAAAACTTGCGACTTATGCTCCGTATCATCAACCAACTCACTCATATCCGTTGATTCCACAGTTAAAAATTCAACTGGCGGATGATTATATGGTTTTGGCGGAACATATGGCACATCTGCCTTTTCAAGTTCAGCTTTCCTTTCATTTTCCTTTTCAAAAATTGATTTTAATGGTTTATTCTCATTTGCAACTTTGCTAACACTTTCAGCCCTATTTTCATTCGCTTTCAAATTTTGATTATTTGAATTATTTAAATTTGAATTGCTTACATTTCCATTTTCAACATCTTTTTCATCATCAAAATCATCCGCATTGTCCAAACTTGCACTTTCACCATAGCTTCCGCTATCGCATTCACTCTCATTCCCAAAATCATTAGAGCCACCACTAATTTGATTTTGCACCGCATCATCTTCATATACACTCGCATTATCAAAATGATTTGACTTTGATGGAGTTAAGGAAATTTCATCAAATGTATCAATCAACTTTTCATCATTAATCTCGTTTTCACTTTCGCATTCTGTGTTTATTGCTAAATTATCACTCTTTGGCAAAATTGTTGCACCAAATGAATTTCTTCCAACTTCTTTATCTTCATCCTCAACATTTTCTAAATCGGATTGATTTTCATTTATTAAATTACTTTGACTTTCAAAATTATCTCCGCTTCTGCTATCAACACCCAACTTTTCATTTTCAACATTAGAACTATCAAATGGAGTTAAATCATTATCATCAATTTCAACTTCTTTGCCTTCAACTTTTAAAATTGGCTTAATTTGATTTATTTCATTTTCTTTGCTATTGCTCTCACTCTCACTTACATTTCCAACATTTTCAACCGCACCAAAAGAATGATTTTGCACATTAGATTTTATGCAATTTTCGCTATTTCCAGCGATTATATCACTTTTAAATCTGCTTTGCCCATTTCCACCAAAAATAGAGTTACCATTGCTTACACTTGAATTAAGATTTACATTTGAATTAAATTGATTTTGATTATCATTATAATTTTCTCTATAATTTGCCTTAGTTTCAGCATAATTATTTTGCATAAACGCATTTTGACTTGCCCCATAATTAAAACCGCCACCATAGCCATTTGCATTTTCGCTAAGAATGCCACCGTTATTGCCCACGTCAAATCTATCAATTTGAGAAACATCTTCACCCGTAAATGTGCTTGGGTTCGCATCAACATCGTTATATTCTTCCACAACATCAGTCATAATCAATCCATCACCCATTCGCTTGCTTACAACCTTTTTATGTAAATTTAAATCCGCTTTCATTCCGCCAAACACTTCATCTGTCTTTTGCTTGTCTTTATCACTAAAAATTGATGAAGATGATGAATTATTGCCATTTGCATATTTAGAGGATGATGCCTTGCTTTTGCTCCTATAATCATCCCCGCTTATGATACCGTCCATAGGTGAACCACCCGCACTTACCGCATTATTTAAATTGCTATAACCAATGTTGTATTTTTGAGTGGTGTATTCTCTGTATTTCGCCTTATATTCTTCATCATCAACCTTTTTGCCCCTTGATGAAGAGTTATCAAAATATCTATTTATTGAATTTAATGAAGAAGATTTGCCTTTATAATTTGAATCATTTTTGCCTTTACACTTTTGCGGATAAAGCAACTTAAACGCATCACTTTTCCCCGCACCATAATCTTCCGCATCTTCTTCATCTTCATAATCATCCGCACTATCAATCAGCCCAAGTTTTGCCTTAACCCTATCAGTGAGCAACTTTTCTCTATCCTTTTGACTTTCACCACTTTCGTTGCCACTTAAACCGCCACCAACATATGCACCATTATTATTGCCATTATGTATTGAATTAGAATTTAATCCATTTTGCATCATATTAGCATTTCTATTTATCTCGCCTTCCGCATTTAAATGATAGCCTTCCATTAAATTATTGCCATTCTTGTCAAATGAGCCATTAATTATTGATTCATTAGAAGTTGAAGAATAATTTTGATTATATTGCCCATTGTTATTTACAGCATTTCCGCCATTTCCTAAGCAACCACCAAAATCTTCATACATATCCGCATTGTTACTGCTAAGCCTGTCCGCACTTGCCCTTAGTTCCATAGAAGAAACGCCATCACTTGCACCTTGACCTTGCCCTGCCACTTTGTCAAACTTTTCAACCCTTTCCGATCTATCAGTCCTATCAGTTCTATCAAAATGCTCAACCTTAGCCCCAACCGTTCTCTCTTTGCTCCTTGACCTATCATAATACATATCAATCATATAAGCAACAAGAGCAATGATTGCTATTGAAAACACAATATATGCACCAATGTCAAACAATAAATATTTAAAAGGATAAATCAATATTGAAAACAAAGACCCCGCAGGTGTTGCCTTGCTCTCATATGACGCCCCAACAAAAGATGCAAAACTGCTAAAATCTAAATTTGCCGTAAGTGCCATTTGCAATATACACAAAAACAAACACAATGTTGCTATGGATAACCCTAGCACTTTTTTATCAAAACTGACCACTTTATTTGCAATGTAAAGCCCGCAAAAAATCATAGCAATGATAATTGCAGGATATGTTATAAGTCCAAATGTCCCAATTAAAAAACTTTTATAAAAAGAAAATAAATTTGTTACAAGACAAAGCAATGTAATCCCCAAAAAGATTAACGCACCAAAAACAATCTTCTTTTTTGTAGAATAATCTAAATTTTTTCCCATTAAAACCACTCCGTACAAAATTTAAAACGCAACGCAACCCATCCGCCTAAAATTGCAAAGTCCAATTTTAAATTATTGAAATTATTTAACAATTATTTATCTATGTCAATTATATCAAAAAATAATAAAATGAGCAATAGTTTAGACTAAATAATCCAAAAATTTTTTGTCAATTTTTCTCAATCACTTAACCTACCCTATCACTCAAACATAATTAGCCACAAAAATGATAAATTATATAAATTTAACCGCCCAACTCGCCATTATCTAAGCAAAACGCTGCATAAAGCGGAATAGATTTTATTCCATTTTCAAAACCAAAATTTTTAAGCGAAATCCTTATGCTTAAATTCGGATTAAACTGCTTGCCAAACTCAGCCAAACTTCTTGACCTTGTGTGCTCACCAGATTTCACTTCAATCGGCACAATCTCTCCCCCAATTCTAACAATAAAATCAATCTCTGCATTATTGTTGCCACCAACCCAATAAAATGCGGATATGTTATTGATTAAAAGTTGATTATATACATAATTTTCAGCAAGCCCACCTTTAAAGTCGTTCAACATTTCATTCTCGTTTAAAACATCACTCGGCAAAACTTTAAGCAATGCACAACACAACCCCACATCATTAACATAAAACTTAAAATCACTTAGCGAAGCATATGCATCAAACGGCAACTTAACTTGCGTAAGCCTAAAAAGCCTGCCCGCAACCCCAGACAAACAAAGCCACTCAATGGCGTTTTCAAACTCACTCGCTCGCCCGCTTTCTTTAACCGTCTTATACATAAACTTCTTGTTCTCTTTCGTAAGTTGAATGCACATATTCCTATATAGCAACCTTGTCTTTGATATCTCAGTCGCAGTGTTATATTTGCTCATATCATCAAAATATGAATTAATTATATCTATTTGTTTCTCCCTAACAAGCACTAAATTCCTATTCTGCACAAAACTCAACACAATCTCAGGCATCCCCCCAACAACCAAAAATTGCCTATATAACTCAATCGCTCTCTCGTGAAAAATCATCGCCCTATTCTCACTATAACTCTCCCTAATCTCCTTTATAAGCAAATCTTCACCAAGAGCCAGTAAAAATTCCTCAAAATCCATCGCATACATTGTCTTAAATTCAACCTTGCCAACAGGAAATGAAAACTGCTCCCTATTCACAGCAACCCCCAAAAGCGAACCAAGTGCAATTATATGAAATCCATTCGCTTCTTCATTAAAATATTTAAGCGAAGTCAATGCCCGTGGACACGCCTGTATCTCATCAAAGATAATCAAAGTTGACCCTTCCACAATCTTTGTCCGCCTTAAATATTCCAATCGCTCCACAATCTTTCTAGGATTTAAATCGGCAAATATATTTTTTAATTCTTCATCCTTCTCAAAATTAAAATACGCAACATTCTCATACTCCTTTTCCCCAAATATGTTTACAATGTATGTCTTTCCAACTTGCCTTGCACCTTGCAAAATTAGTGGCTTTCTAAATTGATTATTTTTCCATTTAATTAAATCTTTATAAATCTTTCTATACACTTAATTCACCAACACTTTTTTATTATCCATAATTATTATATAGAAAAAATGTAAAAATGTCAATAATTTTACATAAATTAATGTAAATTTCACCTCAAATTTTACACTTTTTCCCACTTAACAGCAAAAACGCACTAATTTAATAAAAAATGCCCCAAATAAAAGGCATTAAATTGATTTTATTTTATAAAAACTTCTCGCTCAGCATTTCATTTTCCCTTGCAACAAAACAACCATTTTGAATAGATTTAAATATATTTTTATTCGTTGCACTTTCCACACCTTTAATGCATTTTAAATTGATAAAAACAAAAGGCACGTTAAAATTGTTATTTTTTTCTTTAAAATAAGTTGATTTTAATCTATTTAATTTAATAAAAATTTTAAACCTATTTTATGCACTTTTTACGCACTTTAAGCGGTTAAATTTGCACTTACAGTTACAAGATTGAACCCTTTATTTTTATAAAAATTGATTATTCCGCTTAACGCCTCAACCGTGTTTTTTGTTGGATGCATTAAAATTAAATCACCATTGTTTGGCTTTGCCGTTGCCCTGTTGTAAATTAAATTAGTGTCCTTATCTCGCCAATCAATCGTGTCTTTTGTCCACATTATAGTTTTATAACCCAGCTTATCCGCAACTTCAAGCGTAACATCATTAAAATCGCCAGATGGTGGGGCAAATAAATTCATATCAATGCCCGCAAGTGATTTAACCAACTTATGCGTTATGTAAATTTCCTCTTCATTCCGCTCTCTCGTAAGTTTAGAATGCTCCTTATGATAATAACCGTGATTTCCAATTTCGTGCCCAAGTAAAATAAATTTTTGCAAATATTCTTCATTTTCACTTGCCCACATTCCCCCAACAAAGAATGTTACCTTAACATCATTTTTTTTAAAGATATCAAGCATATCATCTAAAAACTCAGTCCCCCAATAAACATTAACCATTAAACTCACATTAGGATTGCCAGTGTTTCCATAATAAATTGCTTTTAATTTATTTTGATTAAAAACTTGCCTAACTTCCCCACTAAAACCAACCGCACACACAACCGCAAGCATCACAACAAGCAAAACATTAACAACAACATTCCTAAAAATCTTCTCTTTTAATTTCATACTATAATCTTATTCATAAACCACACAAATAAGAACAATAAATTTCAATTTCAAAATGTTAAAATTTTAGAATACATTTTATTTAGTTTGTATTTTGATTTTTTATAAATTTTCAAAATAATACATAAAATTTTACGCTCTTATTTTGCTATTTTTCAAAATAAGGACATAAATTAATTAATTTTATTTTGATTTCTATTTTAAATTTTTCTTTAAGTTTTTAAATCTAAAATGAAAAACTTAATCTATAAAAACAAAAAATGCAAAATCATAATTAAAAACTAAAATGATTTTACATAATTTAACAAATTTTATTGCTTTTGATTAATCTAAAATGATTTTATTCAATTTTAAATCAATTCTTCCTTTCGCATCAACTTTGATTACAGTCGCCTCAACCCTATCACCAATCCTAAGCACTTCTTCAACTTTATTCACTCTATGGTCAGCAAGTTTAGATATATGAATCATCCCTTCTTTCATATTGCCAAACTGAATAAATGCCCCAAACTCAGCAATTCGCACGACAGTCCCTTGCACAACCTTTCCTTCTTCAATAATCTCAGCAATCCCCAAAATTATCTCCTTAGCCCGCTCAAGCATCTCTGCATTGTTAGAAGCCACACTCACTTCACCTTCATCGCTTATGTCAATCTTAACGCCCGTTTCTTCAATAATCTTGTTTATAACCTTTCCACCTGAACCAATCACATCCTTAATCTTATCAGGATGAATAGAAAATTTAATGATTTTAGGTGCAAACTCGCTCAAATTCTCTCTCGGCTTATCAATCACTTTAAGCATCTCGCCCAAAATGTGGTGTCGCCCTTCTTTAGCCTGCTTCAAAGCCTTTTGCAAAATCTCTTCATCAATGCCTTTTATCTTTATATCCATTTGAATGGCAGTGATTCCCTTTTCTGTCCCCGCCACCTTAAAATCCATATCTCCAAAGAAATCTTCAAGCCCTTGAATGTCACTAAGCACGCAAACCTTGCCACTCGCCTCATCCTTTATCAGCCCCATCGCAATGCCCGCCACAGGTGCTTTAATCGGCACGCCACCATCCATAAGTGCAAGCGTAGAACCACACACACTCGCCTGTGAAGTTGAACCATTTGATGTCAACACTTCACTCACTGTCCTAATCGCATACGGAAACTCATCCTCGCTCGGCAAAACTGGCAACAACGCCCTTTCCGCCAATGCTCCGTGACCAATCTCCCTTCTGCCAGGTGCTCTCAAACTCCTAGCCTCGCCTGTTGAATATGCTGGCATATTATAATGATGCATATATCTCTTTACAACTTCATCATCAAGCGAATCCAACTCTTGTGCCTCGCTCATCATCCCTAGCGTCAATGTTGTCATAACTTGCGTAAGCCCCCTTGTGAAAACGCCACTCCCGTGAACCATAGGCAACACGCCAACTTCACACCATATAGGCCTAATGTCCGTAAGCCCACGCCCATCAGGTCGCACGCCCTCTCCAACAATCTTGTCTCTCACAATTTGCTTCTTTAATTTATAAATGCAATCATTAATTTCCCTAATTTTATCAGGATATTTCTCGCTAAAATATGCATTATTCTCTGCATCAACCTTGCTCTCTATCTCGCTACGCTTAACCTTGTCAAATTCCTTAAAAACATTCTCATAATCCGCCTTAACTTTCGCCTCAACTTCCGCCTTAATCTCATCATCTAAATGCACAAATTGAATGTTAGGATTTTTTTGCACTCCTAACTCGCTCGCAATCTTCTCTTGAAACTCAACAAGTTGCTTTATATAAATATGAGCAAAATCTATTGCCTTTATCATATCTTCTTCGCTAACTTCCTTAGCCCCAGCCTCAACCATCATTATGGCATCTTTTGTCCCTGCCACATATGTATGCATTAAACTCTCTTCGCATTGCTTAGCCGTTGGATTAACAACAAACTCGCCACCTATCATCCCAACACACACTGAACCCGTTGGTCCACAAAAAGGAATGTCGCTTATCGTAAGTGCAATAGAACTCCCAAGCATTGCAAGCGGTTCTGGCGGTATGTTCTTATCCACTGATAATGGCATTGCAACTATTGAAACATCGTTATAAAATCCCTTAGGAAACAACGGCCTAAGCGGTCTATCTATAAGCCTAGATGTCAAAATCGCCTTATCACTCGCCTTTCCCTCTCGCCTTTTAAAACTGCCAGGTATCTTCCCAACCGCATATAACTTCTCTTCATAATCCACAGACAAAGGAAAGAAATCAATGTCATCCCTTGCCTTATCCGCCATTGTCGCAACAACTAAAACTTTTGTCCCACCTTGACTTACCACACAAGCCCCGTTCGCAAGCATTGCATATTTTCCAACTTCAACCTCAATCTCATTGCCACCTAAATCAATTTGCCACTTTCTTCCTTTTTCCATAACAAACAAACTCCTAAAAAAATCTAAATTATAACTCTACTATTTTACAACCTAAAAACACCTGAACTTTCTTCACACTTTTATTATATCACAATCACCTAAATTTAAGCAAAACAATTTGATAAATATTTTTAAAAAATGGAAATATTATATAGTCAAAAATTATTCCACAATAAAGAAACTTTATTTTCTCTACAAAAAAAATGCCAATGCAAAAGCCACACATAGCCCCGCATAAGCATTAATTTTTTTATTGCTCACTTTTATCTATATTAAACACTCACAACTTTAAATGCTATTTTCATTAAGTAGAAAATCTATAACATTTAAATGCTTTATCCCCTTGTATGATTCATTTACATCATAATCACTTGTTATCACAACCCGCCTGTTAAAATCGTTAATTTGCCTTAATGGTCGCATCTCACGCTCAAAAGTTTGTTCATCCCTTATTGTCTCCGCAACTTGAACATAAACAACCTCTGAGCCCTTTACCGCAACAAAATCTACTTCCATATCATCAACTTTTCCTATATAAACCTTAAAGCCCCGCCTTAAAATCTCTAAATACACAACATTTTCTAAAATATGCCCCCTATCCAAATCTTTGTAACCTAGCAAATAATTCCTAAGCCCCAAATCTGCAACATAATATTTAGATAATGATTTTAAATACATTTTCCCCTTGATATCATATCTGTCAACTTTATAAATTAAATAGCAATCTTTTAAATAGCCCAAATAATTTTCAACCGTTGGAGTTGTTATCTTTCTATTAAATGAAGTCATTGTATCACTAATTTTTTTGCTAGATGTTATGTTTCCAACATTATCAAAGCAAAATTTAGTCAAATCTTCAAGCATTTGCTGATTAGTTATTTTATTTCTACTTACAACATCTTTTATAAATATTGTGTTATAAACCCCTTCCAAATATGTGAAAACTCGCTCTTCATCGCCCCCCAAACTAAGCACAAAAGGCAAAGAACCATATTTTAAATATTGGCGAAACACACTCTCCTTATCAACCACACTCTCACCATTTAATTCAAGTCCATCCACAAACTCCTTAAATGATAATGGCAACATCTCTATTGTTATATATCTCCCAGACAAAAAAGTCGCAAGTTCACCCGACAACAAATGAGCATTTGAACCAGTTATATAAATATCAGCATTATCCATTAAAAACAAACTATCAACAACCTTTTGAAACTGCTCACATTCCTGAACCTCATCAATAATGATATAATTCATTTTGTTTTCAATCATTAGCGCCTTTATATGCTCATACAACGCCCTATAATTTCTTAAATCTTCAAACTCTAAACTATCTAAATTTACCCATATTATTTGATTGGCATCAACCCCATTTTCCATCAACCAATCTTTATACATTCTCAATATGGTAGATTTCCCACATCTCCTTATCCCCGTTATAACTTTTATAATCTTTTTGTCTTTAAATGATATGATTCTATCTAAATAATTTTTCCTTTCAATAAACATAACAAACCACACCCCTAAACATTTCAACTTAACATATTTTAACATAAATTTAATAAAATGTCAATCTTTTTTAAATCGCATTTTAAAAAGTCTTCAAAATAACAAAGTTTTTAAAATCCACTTTAAAAAATATCAAAATAATTTGATTTAAACTATCAAATTGCAATATAGACAAAAAATGAAAACCTACTAAAAGAAAAAATGCACCCAACCATTAAGGATTGAATGCATTTTTTTAATTTACTTTTAAAACTACTTTCTAATTTGAAGTCTTTCTTTCAATGCTCTATAAGCATCAATGTCCATTTCTTTATAGTAGTTAAGTAAGTTTGTACGACGACCAACCAACTTTAACAAACCTCTACGAGAATGGTTATCTTGCTTGTTATTCTTCAAATGTTCAGTTAAATGATTAATTCTAGCAGTTAAAAGTGCAATTTGAACTTCAACTGAACCAGTGTCATTTTCATTCTTACCAAACTCTTTGATAATTTCTTGCTTATTAATTGTTGCCATTTTTCATATCTCCTTTTATAAAATTCGCCTTAAACTTATGCATTACTTAAAAGGAATTTAACCGAAACACATAGCATAAGGTAGATTAATCATAATTTTACAAGGCACTAAAACATTATTCAGCAAATGCCCCATAAAACCATAAAACCACATTAATATGATAGCATATTTTTATAAATTTGTAAAGTAGTTTTACATAAAAATCTCATTTTACTTTACTTTTATTGCAAATTATTATATAATTATTTAATAGAAAAACATAAATTAAATTAAGAAAGGCAATAAAATTAAATTAACATTTTTTAAGGATAAACATACAAATGAATGAAAATATAAATCAAACTAAAATAGATAAAAACTTTTGGCAAAAGCACAAAATTATAATTTTTAGCGTAATCACTGCTTGCCTTATCACATCACTAGTTTTCCTATATATTCACAACACAAATGCAGATAAAGGCTTAAAGCCAGGCGATTTAGAGATATCAAAAGATGACGAAAACACAATAATCACAAACCCAACAAAAAGCATTGACGCCTATACCGATAAAGAAAACCTTTATATAATTGCAGGGAAATTAAAACAGACAACACACTTTACATCTGTGGTTAAAGGCAACGTTTCCGCACTTGGTGGAGTTTATAGTCAAACTGTTCGCAATGAGAAAATGAAAATAGATAATGAATTTTACATTCAAACTAAATCCACATCTTCATTTGTTAATGTGGGCAAACAAACTTACATTGTTGGCGAAAACTTTGTAATGCGAGATGCAACAAATGTAAACCAAAATAAATGGAGCAACACATTTGAGCAAAGCACAGCGGAAAAATATAAGCAAACTTATGGTGTTTTGCCAACTTCGCTATCAAACTATGAATTGAATGATGAAACGATAACAAAAACCGAAAAAACACAAAACACAGATGGCACAATAACTTTCACATTTACAATAGATGCGGAAAACGGCACAAAAGGATATAGATTAAATATGTATAAATTTGGCGGACTTTCTTCCCTTCCCAAATTTAAATCTTGCACCCTGGAAATCACAGTTGACACAAATTGGCAAATTAAAACTATAAAATCAAAAGATAGTTATGTTATAAATAAAGGCGGATTGTTAAATAATTTAAGTTGCAGATCAACGCTAACTGAGACCTTTTCTTACCCAGATAAAAGCACAATGCAAATCCCAAATAGAGATTTATTTATATCAAATTTAACTCAATCAAACTAAAACGCTCAATTTCACTCCCCCACACCAAATAAGACTTTGAAAAATTTATAAATTGATTTTGAATAAATGAAGATATAATAATTTATAAAAAATAAGTCAAATAGATTTAACTCTACTGACTTGTTTTTTATTTTATAAACCGCTCAAAACTGCTTCTTAAATACAAAATTTTTATGAATTGCTTTTAATATTATATTAATTTACCAAAATTTCATACGCTCAAAACACTTCCATATTGAAAATTTAAAAAATGTTAAAATTTAACCTTTTTCACTATTGTTTCTTTGTCAGGTTATTCAAAGCAAATCATTAAAAGCAAAAGTTATTTATTGATAGGTTGGAACATAAATGTATTTTGTGAATATTCAACATTTTCAAGTAAAACTAAATCTACCTTATCACCATTCTTAACTGCCCTATAATAATTCGTGCCTGTTGTACTTACACTTTTATAAACATTTTTGATTTTAATCTTATTTTTGCCAACATTCATATAATAATCTTTATCATACTTAACAACATTTGCCGAATCCAAACCCTTTGTGAAATCAGCCTTAGTGTAAACAGTGTTTGTTCCAATGCAACTTGCCACATCAACAGCCTTAAAATATGTATCATTATTTGTTGTTATAACAAGAATCCCAGTTGAAAAATCATCATCTAACCATCTAACTTCCGCATGTGTTTCATTTGGCTCAACATAAATTGAATTTTGCAATAATTCATTTCTATAAACTTCATTAACTTTTTGCATTCCCTTACCATTGCAAACTTTATTTTCGTTCCAATAACCAACCAAAATTAGCACATAAGTTTCAGGATTAATTGGCTTTAATTTTGCTATAATTTCGTTCGCACCAAAATCTTTCCACTCGCCATTTTCAAAAACTTTTGTAACAGCATCCCAAGAATTAACCAATTCAACATAATAAACTTTTTTATCTGCACTTATCCAACAACTAACATCTGAAAAATAAACTATTTTATTTTCTTTATCTATTGAATCTACACCAGAATTACAAACAAATGTGTAGCCATATTTATCTGTTGCAAAATTAACAACCGTAACATTCTTATTTGGCATAATATTTATAAATACTAGTTCATTATCGGCATTTATCTTCATTTTATAATAATCGCCATTTGCATCTTTTACAATGTCAACATCACAAATTTTTGCAATGTTAAAATTAGATATCTTATAAATGTTTCCACTTTCCGTATCAACAACAAAACTTTGTGATAATGCAGAACTATAATAATTTTGCAAATCAAAATCACTTATGCCATTTTCATCATACACCAACGCATCAGGTCTCAACTCTACAAACTCATTTTTTACTTTTCCATTTTCTTTATAATCATATTTGCCACTCTTATCCACAAGTGCAACAAATTGCATAAAACCAAATTTGCTACTTACATATAATTTGTTAATTTGTGCAGGGACATCTTCTTGCTTAATTTCATTTCCTACTTCAATTAGCATTCCATTAGAATCATAAACATCTTCTGTAACAGATGTATTTTTCTTAAAAGTTACCTTAGTTATAGAACTTTCATCATATTCTACATCGCCATTTTCATAATCTTCGGTTGTTGAATAAATATAATTTCTTTCACTAACTTCTTTCTCTGCTAGCAAATCAGCACTTAACAAATCTACCCTTGAACAACTTAAACTCTCAGCCGTTGCCCCATTATCTGCCACACCTTTCTTTATCCCTAACGCTTTTGATTTATCTATATTGATGCTTAAATCTTTCATATAATCAATTTTAAGCACAGAAACCTCATTATTGGAATTTCCACCGCAAGATGCAAGCAACGGACACATTAAGCAAATCATAACAACAAATGCAATTAACCCTTTTTTCATCCCTTTAAATCTCTCCCTTTATTGTTTATATAAATATATTCAATAATTTTGCTTTGTTTAAAAATTTAACAATTATTTACATATATTGATTATATCATATATTTTTTTATTTTGCAATTAAAATTTAAAGAAATTTAAAAAATTTGTTTTTATTTAATAATGGAAAAATATATTTTATTTAACAATTAAAAACATTGATTTAAATAAAATAAAACACAACTACATTAATTTTTTTAAATCAATCATCAGTTTCTAAAAACCAACGGCACAAATTATGCTCATTCCACGCATTTTGCCCTTCGCAAAAAAGATACCTTGCATTATTCCCTATTTTTACGCTATATCTTATGCCCGTGCCACCCGCTTTTAACGATGCCGCCTTACGCACATCAACTACCTTATCAATATTAAAAGCTTTTCCATTTGTCCATTTAAGCCAAAGCGGTGTAACTTTTCCACTAACCGAAAAAACAGCACAAACTTCAACATAAACCTTTCCCATAAATTCGTACCCAACAAAATTTATGCTTATATAGATTTTTAATTTTATTAATAAAGCAATTTATATATAAATTTAAAAAGAGATAAATCTATTTTAAATAAAAATTTAACTATTTTTTAAACGCCCCAAAGCCATATCTATTCTATCTAAAAAAGCATAAAGGATGAATTATATTCGTTTTCTTAGGATTGTCAATTTCCGTCAAACTTTCATCTATACACATTATTGCCTTTTTTACAGAATTAAAACCAAAACGCCCCCTAATTTTATCCACAACCTTTTCCAACTTCTCTTTCTTTATGCGGTTCTCCGCTTCCCCAATAAAGTCTAACTGCACAATTTCTTCATCCGCTTCCACTAGCGACCCAACTTTAAGCCCCAACTGCCTAAGTTCATAAGGCGGTTTCATATATTTATTAAATATCTCCATTGCCCCCTTAACTATCTCCAAACTTGAACTTGTCGCATACGGCAACTCCATTTGCCTTGAAAAAACATCCAAAGTTGCATATTTTACATATATAGCAATGTTTGACCCCTTTAACTTATGCTCCCTAAGCCTTGCCCCAACGCTCTCCGCCAATATATTAAAAACAATCTCAGCATCCTTCTCACTCTTTATGTCCCTAACCGTTGTCATACTGTTTCCCACTGACTTTATCACACTAGCAATCCCAACTTGCCTAACTTCCGCATTGTCAAGCCCATTCGCAAATTTATGCAAATATTGCCCGTTTTTCCCAAGCATCCTAACAAGCATATCTTCCTTTGCCACCGCCAAATCTCCTATGGTCATTATTCCAACTTTGTTCAACTTCTCCTTCGTTGCCCGCCCAACATATAACAATGCCTCAACTTTAAGCGGATAAACAATTTTATTATAATTTTCCCTATCTATAACCGTTGTCGCATCAGGTTTCTTATAATCGGACGCCAATTTGGCAGTGATTTTATTAAAACTGACCCCCGCACTTGCCGTTATCCCAATCTCTCGCCTTATCTCTTCCCTTATCCTGTCCGCTATCTCCTTACCGCTCCCAAACAGCCTTACACTGTCCGTGACATCCAGCCAACACTCATCTATTCCAAATGCCTCAACCCTGTTCGTATATTTCTCATATACGCTCCTTGCAAGTTTTGAAAATCGCAAGTAATCAGAAAAATTAGGTGTGCAAACTTCCAAATTAGGACACTTTTGCCTTGCCTGCCATATCGGTTCACCAGTCTTTACACCTTTATCTTTCGCTAACTGATTCTTTGCAAGAACAATCCCGTGCCTTAACTCTTCAACGCCACAAACAGCCATAGGAACATGCCTATAATGCTCGTTCTTTAAACATTCTACACTCGCATAAAAATTGTTTAAATCTATATGAATGATAACCCTTTCTTTCTCCATTTCACACCATACCTTACCTAAAAATAGAAGTATTAATAAAAATAAAAACTAAACACATTTTCTTATACAAATATCATAAAACAAAAATTTGATTTTGTCAATCATTCAAAACAAAAAAACACAAAACCACACCCCACACAACCTACTCTTTCAAACACTCCCACAACGCACTCGCCCCTGTCCTGACACACCGTGTCGCTCGCCCCAAGTGCGGATAAAGGCGAACCAGCCACATCACCCCCCACAACTCTCTCACACACTCAGCCACTCACGCCCCCAACACAAACCCACCACCGCCTTTACCCTTACACTTGACTGCTCGCTTGCGTCCGTTTTCACTCAGCATTCATTTTCAACCATAACTTTCCTATAAATCAACAAACAAAAATAAAGCGGATTAATTTATTTATAAAGCAATCCCAACAAACTATTCCACCCACCGCTTCACTCAACGCCCGTTTCCAACCATAACAAACCATTAAATGAACACATTAAACAAAATTTTCCACCACAAGAAACCATAATCTTAACGCACCTATGCAAAACAACAAAATAAATCATTTCCACCCTATTGATTAACAACTTTAACTCAATTTTCATAACACAAAAATTAAATAAAATGCAATTTGATAAACTAAAATAAGAAAAAAGCAAACATTTTACATTTGCCTTTCTTCTTTTACATTTTTATCTACTTTCTTCTCTTGTTGCTTATCAGTAATAACAAATTGAGATTTTGCATCCGTATATCCTTCATAATTTGTTAACGTCTTAGCATTATTGTCCATTTTAAAATTTTGCTCTAAAACTTTGCTAATGTCATTATAACCAAGTCCAATGGTTACCTTGTTCACTTTATCTTTTCCCATGGCAGTTTGAACGCCATTTTTTAACCTTATAAGACAATAAATAAATTGATTTTGCATCACACTATCTTTCCTTAAAATTTCCAACATTTTCGTAGGCACTTCAATGTTATCCAAACATACTGTCTTTTCTTTTTCATCATACCAAACCCACGCTTGCCCTATCAGTTTTTCTTCATTTCTAAATGCAACAAATCCACTGTTTGGCTCAGTCATTCCATATTTTAAACAACTTTCACCCGCACCGTTAAGCACTTGACAACAATTTGTCATATTCCCAAGCACTGCACCCATCGCATTTGACTTTTCAATCAACTCATAAGTTATAACTTTACTTTTATCAAAATGATTTAAATCAACAAGTCTTTCACATTCAACAATCTCAGGTTCTTCACTAACCGCAACATTTCCCGCTATATTTTCTCCAGTTCGCTCCAGCATTTTCCCTTGTAAATCACTAAGTGCATCAATCATAAAATCTTTATTTGCCTTCAATGCTTGCTTCTCTGTTTTTTCTAAAATAAGCCCAGTTAAAAACCACTCTTCAATCCGCTTATAGTCTTCTTGACTATATCCATATCTACCAATCATTTTCGCCAAATCTTTTGCTTCACTTGCAACATTATCATATCTTCTTTCCGTAAAATATGAAATTGCAAGTTCAGGTGTCAACCTATCATTATCTTGCCTAGTAATTATTTTCTTATTCGGAAAAGCCTTCATAATATCATTAAATTCCCTATAAACCATAGGACAAAAATTAAATGTGTCATCAGTCATAGGATTATATGCAATTAAAAAATTAGGATTTTTCTTAAAATTAGTCATAAAGAACTTAGCAAAGTCAGTATTATATTTAGTTGAATACACACCCAAACCGCTAAACTTACTATGAATCTCAAACTCATCATAGTTGCCAATTACACTTTCAATCATAAAATCAGTAGCATCCTTACTTTCTTTTCCATTCTCGCTAAAAACACCCAAAGCATATGCAAGCTCAAAAAGCGTGTCCCTGTTAGCATCTTCCGTTAAAATGCAAGATTTAACAATGCTAGCCCAATTTTTTGCATTATTATTTTTATAAAATAACTCTATATCACTTTTTGGCATATTTACAACAACTGACTTGTGTGGCAAAACATCATATTTTGTATTCCAATCTAAAATCCTATTTGCGTACCTTAATGACACCTCATCTAAATGATTCCACTTTGTCGTTCCCCTATAAACATGCTTCCTATTTGTCATAAGTGGTTGTCCACCATTTTTTATAATAAGCACATCCCCATTTTCACCATATTCATAAATCGTTACGCCATCAGCGGATGACATATTTTTTATTTCATTAGCTTTTACAACTTTGCCATTTAATAAAAACTCACACTTAAAATCACCACTATTGCCTTTGCTTTCCTTTATTCTTTTGCGTAAATTATACATTGCCCTAGATTCCATAAAAGCAGTCATAGGTAAAACCATATGGTCATAATCAAATGAATCCATAGTTATTTCAGTTATATGTTTAACAGTCTCAGGAACCACAATCTCTCTCAAATCTTCACAATCTGAAAAAGCAGAAATATCAATATCTTCAAGCCCATCGCTCAACTCAACTTTGCTTAAATTTTTATTATTTATAAACACCCAACTGTCAAGCGATTTTAAAGATTTTGGCAACTTAACACTTCTTAAATCAGCCTTTTTAAATGCAAAACTACCAATCTTTTCAACACTGTCAGGTAAATCTATAACTTTAAGTTTCGTATCCGCAAATGCCTCTTCATCTATGACCTTTAACCCGCTTCCCAATTTTACATTTTCTAATTTTTTACAATAAGAAAAAGCACTCTCACCAATTATTTTAAGGCTGTTAGGCAACTCAACACTTGTCAAATTTTTAATCCACTTAAATGTGCTATTTTCAATTTCTTCCACGCCCTCAGGCACAATAATCTTTGTTATTTTACTTTTATCCTCAACACTTATAAAATTATCGCCCCCAAGAACTCTATCATATCTTGTTATTGTCATAACTCCATTGCCATCTATAACATAATCAGCCATTAACACGCCCCCAAATTATTCAAATTGATAAAATGACAATTAAATATTTTCATCATATATATTATGCCATAATCTATCAAAAAAGTCAATACCATAAAATCCACCCAACTATTAAAAAAGATTGCAAAATATAATTGCAACCAAAAAATTTTTATCTTAATTTTCATTTTTTTATTTATCACATAAACTAAAAAAAATAATTTATCAATACTAAAATTTCTAATCCAACGCCCAATAACCCGTAAAATCTAAACTACACTTTATTTTTTACGATAAAAATGCAAAACATACAAAAAATAAACTATAAGGGACATTTATAGTTTACTTTCTTAAATATGCATATTTAATTATTATGTTATGTAGCAATCAATGAATGTCAATTAATAACAATGTATTGCATTAACATAATTCTTACAGATTACCTTACACTATCTCCTAATATGCAAAGCAATCAATATTTAATCAATTTTAAACAACTAAAATGGGACTATTTTAATCTATTAAAAGTGATTATCTATCTATTTTAACTAATTATTCAGCAATTAATTCAACCCTAGCCATATCAGCGTTATCGCCTCTACGCTTGCCAAGTTTCATAATTGTAGTGTAGCCACCACCTTGACCAAGTCTTTCTGCTCTTTCAGCATATCTTGGCGCATAAACATTGAAAATCTTTTCAATCAATGGGTGCTTAATATCCTTAGTCCTAGCAACAAAATCAGCCTTAGATTCTTTATCTTTGCGTTGCTCTTGTAAATCATAACACATAGTCATAATTTTTCTTCTAGCAGCAAGTTTTTGTGGTCCATCATTAACGACTTCCATCTTAACTTGTTCACCGTTTTCGCCAACCTTAGTCTTAGTTACCTTAACAACATCTTTATAACTTCTAACTGCAAGAGTGATAATCTTTTCAGCATAAGCCTTAATTTCTTTTGCCTTAGTCTCAGTTGTTTCAATATAACCATTCCAAAGTAAATACGATGCTTGATTGCGAATAAGTGCCATTCTTTCTTTACTAGGTCTTGCTAACTTTGAATGTGCCATTGTTCTCTCCTTTCATTATTCTTCTTCATTACGAAGACTTAAACCATAATTTTCTAATTTCTTAATAATTTCATCCAAAGACTTGCTTCCAAGATTCTTAACTTTAAGCATTTCGTCTTTTGTCTTTTTAACCAAATCTTCAATAGTCATAATGCCCGCACGGCGAAGACAGTTATTTGACCTTACAGACAAATCCATATCTTCAATACTCATTTCAAGCACTTTTGACTGTTCAGTTTGTTCATCATCTTTTAGTATGTTTAAATTACTCATAGATTCATCTAAACTTACAAACATCATAACATATTCATCAATAACTTTACCTGCTAAACTTACGACTTCCTTTGCACCAAGTGTTCCGTTAGTTTCAACTTCTAGCGTCAACTTGTCAAAGTCAATTCTTTGTCCAACACGAGTGTTCTCAACTGAATAGTTTACCCTTTTAACTGGTGTAAAAATTGAATCAACTGCAATAAATCCGATTGGGTCATCATCACTCTTATTTTGAATTGCTGGCACATATCCTCTACCACGACCAACGATAATTTCCATATCCAAATCCGCACCTCTATCTAGCGTGCAAATGTGCAAATCAGGATTTAAAATTTCTATTTGGTCATTAGTTTGAATGTCTCCAGCCTTAATTTCTCCTGGTGTACAAGACTTTAAGTAAATTGAACCACGGAAATTAGGACTAACATCAGTAGTTTTTATAGCAATGTTCTTAATATTTAAAACAATATCTGTAACATCTTCTTTTACACCTTTAATTGAAGAAAATTCGTGACTAACACCCGCAATTCTTATGCCCACAGTGGCAGCGCCAGGTAAGGCAGAAAGAATCGTTCTTCTTAAACAGTTTCCTAGTGTTATACCATATCCACGCTCAAGCGGTTCAACAGTAAATTTAGCAAAAGTTCCATCTTCATTTTCTTCTACTAAAATTTTTGGTTTTTCAATTTCCAACATTATTTAAAATATCCTCCAAATTATTTAGGTCTTTTATCTTGAATACAATTCAATAATTAAATGCTCTTGAATTGGTAAATCAATATCATCTCTTTCAGGTAATGCGTTAATTTTACCAGTTAATGTCTCAGAATCAAATTCAAGCCACTTAGGTGTAACAATTTTAGCACCCTTTAAGTCCTTGAACATATCCAAATCTTTCTTGTTTTCTTTAACAGCAATTACATCACCAACTTTAACTTGGAAAGATGGAATATTTACTTTCTTACCATTTACAGTAATGTGTCCGTGGTTTACAATTTGTCTGCACTCAGCCCTTGATGCACCGATACCCATTCTATATACCACATTGTCAAGTCTACGCTCTAAAAGTGATAACATATTAGCACCTGTAACACCCTTCATTCTTTCAGCTTTTTCATAGTAACTATGGAATTGCTTTTCTAACAAGCCGTATGCTCTTTTAACTTTTTGCTTTTCACGAAGTTGAATACCATAACCAGTGATTTTCTTTTTAGCAGCACCGTGTTGACCAGGAACTATTGGGAATCTCTCCATTGCACATTTCTTAGTTGTACAACGTTCACCCTTCAAATATAGTTTACAGCCTTCACGTCTACATAATCTGCATTTAGCATCTACATATTTAGCCATTTATTTACTCTCTCCTTTCTATACTCTTCTACGCTTAGGTGGACGACATCCATTATGCGGAATTGGAGAAACATCTTTAATCATTGTAACTTCAATTTCACATGCACCTATTGTTCTAATAGCTGATTCTCTACCGTTACCAGGTCCTTTTACAAATACATCAACAGATTTGATTCCAGCATCCTTTGCAACTTTTGCAGCAGTCTCACAAACTTGTTGCGCAACAAATGGTGTGCTCTTCTTAGCACCCTTAGCACCAACAGCACCAGCACTGCACCAAGAAATTACATTTCCTGCTTCATCTGTAAAAGTAACAATAGTGTTATTGAAAGAAGCTTGAATATGTGCTTGACCCTTTTCAATGTTCTTGGTAACTCTTCTCTTCTTTTTAGTGCTTGCCTTAGCACCTTTATTCTTCATATTAGCCATTGTATACTCCTTTATTTATTTCCACCGACTTTCTTTCTCTTGAAACTACTACGCCTTGTTTTTGCGTTGTTTCTTGTGTTTTGACCTCTAACTGGCAAATTCTTACGATGACGAATTCCACGATAGCAACCAATTTCACCAAGTCTCTTGATGTTAAGTTGAATTTCTCTTCTTAAATCACCTTCAACTACGTGATGATTTTCAATTTGGTCTTTTAAAAGTGCCACTTGTTCTTCTGTCAAATCTTTAACACGAATATTAGGGTCAATATTTGTTTCTTTTAAAATTTGATTAGATTGATATCTGCCTATACCATAAATGTATGTTAAGCCAATTTCCAATCTTTTATCTCTTGGCAAATCTACGCCTGCGATACGAGCCATATTTTCCTCCCTATGGTTTCTTAAAAATTAAATTTTAATGCTAAATTGCATCATACTATTTATGCACAATTTGCATCTTTAATTAAATACTATTTTTAATAGTGAAATATATATATTTTATATTGAATTATTCATTCAATTTTTGCCACTTTGTAAAACTACATTATGGCATTTAATCATTTAAAACAAATGCAAAACTTTGCTTAAATGATAAATTTTTTGATTTAGTTAATTAGAAGTGAATTAACTTGTTTTTAAATTAAAGTTATTAATATATAATAACGCATAAAAGTAATAAATGAAACACTTTTAAAATATTTCACTTACCAGCCGCCTTTTACTCGGTATTTTAAAAGTTGTAAAGTTGAGATTTTAAGCCAATATTAGCCTTGAACTTGCTTATGACTCTTATCTGACTTGCAAATAACCATCACTTTTCCATTTCTCTTGATGATTTTGCAATCTTTACATCTTTTCTTAACAGATGCACTAACTACCATATCTCTCTCCTTTTTCAAAATGAAAATCGTTGCAAATCTTTGCAAGACTTAAATTTTTGATTTTAAACTATTCATTCTCGACAAAATGACTTAAAATATTCTCATAACCACAAAGCATCACACCAAAATTAATTTTTTATTAATAAATTAGCACATGCAAAATGATTAACATATCTATTATATCATTTTATTTAGAATATTTCAATAGTATTTGATAAAAATTTTATTTTTCTATCGTTTTAATCTATATGTTATACGACCTTTTGTTAAGTCGTATGGGCTAATTTCTACTCTAACAATATCTCCATTTAAGATTTTGATTAAACTCTTCCTAACCTTTCCTGAAAGATAAGTTGTTATAATATGGTCGTTTGGTAGTTTAACTTTAAATGTAGCATTACGCAACACTTCAACCACCTCACCTTCCATTTCTATAAAATCTCCCTTTGGCATAAACACCCCCAACTTTACTTACAAAATTGTTTTTATTGCCTTTCTAACATCAGCATCTAAAAGTTTTTTAGTTTCAACAAGTGATGCAATATTTTCAAAAGCAATATTTTGCATTTTTAAATGCTTAATTTTTTTCTTTTTTGGCTTTTTAACACTGCGGTTTTTACCATCAGCAATTAACACATAATCACTGTCAATTATTCCTATAATTATAAAGAACTTATCCGCATCTCGCCCCGCTGTTGCTTTTACTAAACTGCCTATTGTAGCATTATTAGTCATCAATCTCTTCTCCATCCATTAAAGTCAATATTTCAACACCATCTTTTGTTACCAAAATTGTGTTCTCATAATGTGCAGATGGCTTTCCATCAGCAGTAACAATCGTCCAGTTGTCGTTCTTTAAAAATATTCTCGCCTTACCCATATTTATCATAGGCTCAATAGCAAGCGTGCAATTAACAGGAATAAATTCCCCACTGTTAGCACTGCCATAATTTGGAATTTGTGGATCCTCGTGCAATTCTTGACCAACACCGTGCCCAACTAACTCTCTAACAATTCCGTATCCAAACTTCTTTGCATGAGTTTCAACCGCATTAGATATCTTACCTATCCTATCGCCAGGTCTTAACCCCTCAATCCCCTTAAAGAAACATCTCTTTGTTTCCTTAACTAATTGCTGAGTTTTAGCATCCACATTCCCAATCATAAATGTCCTTGCCGCATCACCATGATAACCCTTGTAGCAAGCACCAACATCCACACCAATTATATCGCCATCTTTTAACGCATAATCATTTGGAATGCCATGCACAACCACACTATTCACTGATGTACAAATTGATGCAGGAAAGCCTTCATAATTTAGAAATGATGGCGTTGCACCTTGCGACACAATAAAATCAAATGCAATTTTATCCAATTCCTTGGTTGTTATTCCAACCCTAACGCTATCTCTCATAAGCGTTAATGTCTTACCGACAATAAAACCTGCTTTACGCATTAGTTCTATCTGTTTTTCATTCTTTTGACCAATCATATATTTTATACCTTCAATTTTGATAAATGTTTATCTATTTCATTAAATGTTTCACCTATGCTTCTGTTGTTTTGAATTCTTACCAAAACACCCATTTCATCATAGTACTTAATTAAAGGTGCAGATTGCATCTTATATATTTCGTAGCGTTTCTTAAACACTTCTTCATTGTCATCAAGTCTAGTCCCAACAGAACCAGAACAATAAGGACAATGCTTTCCTTTAAGTTCATCTACCTTTAATGAGGCCTTACAATTTAAGCAAACTCGCCTTGAAAGCACCCGTGAAAGTGCAATATTATAATCGGTTTCCAAAAGTATAACCGCATCAGGTTTCGCCACCCCACTAAACAAGACTGCTTGATTAGATGTTCTAGGAAAACCATCCAGTAAATAACCATTCTTATTGCAATTTGATAACTTATCACAAAGCAACTTGAAAATAATTTCATCACTTACCAAATTTCCTTGCGTTATAACTTCTTTTAACTTCTCACTTAAAGCATCGTTTTGCTTTATTTTATCCCGTAGTAAATCACCTGTTGATATGTGCATAAGTCCGTATTTTTCACAAATCATCTTTGCTTGAACACCCTTACCGCACGCAGGTCCACCGATTAAAATTAATTTCATAAAACCTCTAAACTCTAAATATCTTAAATCGCCATTCAAAAGTTGAATAATAAATTTAAATATATAGAATAATTTTATTTTCGCATATAATTGAAATTATATAATTTTCCACATTTTTAGCGGATAAATTACATAATTTAATAATACACATTAATTGGGACATAATCGTTTATTTTAATAAACGCACATTCAATACAAAATAACCCAAAAGCCATTTTATATTTAACCAATTATGCACCAATTTTGTTAAAACTTAAACTCAGTGCAAATTGATTTTTATTTATTTTATTAAAAAATTAAATCTTTACTTTCTTAAAGTAAACTAATTAAATCTTACTTTAAGAAACCTTTATAATTTCTAACAATCATTTGTTCTTCTAATTGCTTATTAAATTCCAATGCAACTGAAACAATAATCAACATTCCAATTCCTGTAAATGAACTTACAAGTGAACTTCCGCTATCTATTGCCTTGAAAATAATTGATGGAATTAAATAAACAATAGTCAAATAGATTGCACCAAATAGGACTAATCTATTGTTTACTTTCCTTAAATATTCAGCCGTATCCTTACCAGGTCTTCTGTTGTTTACCATTCCACCCCTTTCTTGAATTGCTCTCGCAACTTCCTCAGGTTGGAATACAACCGCTGACCAGAAAAATGAAAATGCTAAAATTAATAATGCCAAAACAACAATGAATGCCCATGTACCCATACCTAAATATGTGCTATACCAAACAAAAGCATCAGAGTTTGGCCAGAAAGTTTGAAGTAAAATTTGCGGGAAAGCTAGAATAGATGTAGCATAAATTATTGGCATTACACCACCAGCATTAAGCCTTAAATCTAAGTCTGTTGATGCTCCACCCATCATTCTTCTTCCTCTAATTTGTTTTGCATATGTTACAGGAATTTTCCTTCTTGCTAAATCTACAAAAACAATTAACGCAAATACTATAACAACCGCAACTAATAGAATTAAAATATTCCATAATTCATCTAAATTTTCAGTTGAACTAAACACTGATAAAACAGTATCTAATAATGCAGTTGCTATTGATGACAAAATACCAATAAATACAAGTAATGATAAACCGTTACCAACGCCTTTATCAGTCATCTTCTCACCAATCCACACAGTGAACATTGCACCAGCAATAAGGATAATTGCAACCAAAACACTTGTCCACACCTTGCTTTCAAATAGCATTGCTTCTATTGAACCACTAAATGCCATAATGATACCAACAGCATAAGCCACAGCAAAAACTAATGCAACAACTCTTGTATAGAAATTAATCTTTCTTCTTGCATCTTCTCCGCCTTCTTGCATAAGTTTTTTCAAACTAGGGAAAGCCATTGATGCAGTTTTAACAATAATACTAGCGAAAATGTATGGAGATACACCAAGTGCAAGAATTGCTCCCTTACTTAATGCTCCACCACTTACACTACTCAATAGTCCTAAAATGATGTTATCATTTATTCCATTTTTAAACACTGATATATCTATACCAGGTGTAGGTATCCACGTACCAATTATAAATAATAGCATTAAAGAAAAAGTAATAATCAACTTTTTCCTAACGTCCTTATCTTTAAATGCGTTTATTAAGGTTCTAAACATTATAGCACCTCAACTTTTCCACCAATTTTTTCAATCTTCTCCTTGGCAGATTCAGTAATTTTAGCACACTTAATAGTAATGTTTTTAGTAATTTCACCATTACCTAGAACTTTAAGCCCATCTTTGCCCATTTTACCAATAACTCTGTTCTCAAATAGCATTACTTCATCAACGGTTGTTCCATCTTCAACAAAGTTTAAATCGCCAACATTCACAATAGAATATTCTTTTTTAAATATATTGGTAAATCCACGCTTAGGTAGTCTTCTGTACAATGGCATTTGACCGCCTTCAAAACCAACTCTAACGCCACCGCCAGTTCTTGAATTTTGACCTTTTTGTCCTCTACCACTAGTCTTTCCTAGACCACTTGCTGTACCTCTACCCTTACGAATAGATTTAGTTCTAGAACCTTCCATCGGAGACAAACTGTTTATATTCATTATTCTCTCCTCCTACTTAACTTCTTCTACTCTAACCAAATGTTTTACCTTGAAAATACTTCCACGAGTTGCCTCATTATCAGGTAAAATATTGCTAGAATTTAATTTTTTAAGACCAAGAGCTTCTAAGATTGCTCTTTGCTTTTTATCGTAACCTATTGCACTTTTAACATAAGTTACTTTAATCTTTTTATCAGCCATTTTAACCTCCTTCAACACTAATTATAAATAGCCAAATTTAAATTATTTCTAGTTAAATTTCTTCTACTGATTTTCCTCTAAGTTCGGCAATTTGTTCCTTAGTTCTTAAAGAAAGTAGACCTTGAATTGTAGCCTTAACGCCATTAATTTTGTTAGTAGAACCGTGATTTTTAGCAGTAATATCTTTAATACCAGATAATTCTAAAACAGCACGTGCAACACCACCAGCGATTATACCTGTACCTTGTTTAGAAGGAAGCATAATAATGCTAGTTGAACTATACTTTCCAATAACTTCGTGAGGAATTGTACCATTGACAATAGGCACATTGATAAGATTTCTCTTAGCACTTTGGGTTGCTTTCTCAACAGCAACTGAAACTTCTGCTGCCTTTCCAATTCCATAGCCGACTTGACCATTTTTGTTACCAACAACAACTAATGCACTAAATCTTAAAGTTCTACCACCTTTAACAACTTTAACTACGCGTCTTACTTCAACTAATTTTTTATCAAAACCATCACTAACTTCTACGCGTGGCTTTCTATCTTCTTTTTTAGTCATTCTTTCCTCCCTTAAAATTCCAAGCCTGCATTTCTTGCACCTTCGGCAATCTTTGCAATCGCTCCAGTGTAAAGGTATCCCGCTCTGTCAAATGCAACTTTGCTAATGCCCTTCTCTTTCGCTCTCTTTGCAATTTCCTCACCAATTATATAAGCCTTTTCTTGCTTAGTTTTTCCAGCAAGTGCTTTTTCAAGTGCCTTTTCCATAGTGTTAGCACTAACAAGTGTAACGCCTTCTTCATCGTTAATCACTTGTACAGAAATGTGCTTTAAACTTCTAAATACACTTAATCTTGGTCTTTCAGAAGTGCCAGATACTTTGCTTCTAACACGCAAACGGCGAATGTTTCTTTTTTGTTTTTTATCTTCTTTACTTACCATATCTGTTACTCCTTAATTATTTCTTACCTGTTTTGCTAACCTTACGGATAACTACTTCATCACTATACCTTATACCATATGCGTGGTAAGGCTCAACTTTTCTTAAATCTCTAATCTTAGCAGCCACTTGACCAACTAATTCTTTATCAATACCTGATACTTTAACTTCATTGTTTCCAACAACTTCAAGTGTTATACCTTCAACTTCTTCAACTGTTACGCTGTGAGACAAGCCAAGGTTCATAACAACCTTATTTCCAGTTTTAGAAAGTTTGTAACCTACACCATTGAAAATCAAACTCTTTGTAAAGCCATTTGTTACACCTTCAACCATATTAGCAATTAATGCTCTATAAAGCCCGTGCATTGCCTTTACTTCGTTTTCATCGTTTGCTCTTGTTAGCACGATTTCATTGTTTTCCAATTTCATAGAAATGCTTGGATTAATTTCACGAGTTAAAGTTCCCTTTGGACCTTTTACAGTAACCTTATTTGCATCAATCTCAGCCGTTACACCAGCAGGTAATGCAATAGGCATTCTTCCTATTCTTGACATCTTTCACTCTCCTTACCAAACATAGCATAGAACTTCGCCACCAACGTTTAGTTCTCTTGCCTTTTTATCTGTTATAATTCCCTTGTTAGTTGAAACAATCGCAATACCAAGACCATTGATAACTTTTGGAAGTTTATCAGCATTTACATAAACCCTTAAACCTGGCTTAGAAATTCTCTTTAAACCTTGAATAACTTTTTCGCCATTAGGTCCGTATTTTAGTGCAATTTTGATAACTTTGTGGTTACCTTCTTCCACTTCTTCAAATGATTTGATATATCCTTCATTAAGTAAGATTTCAGCTATTGCTTTCTTCTCTTTACTTGCAGGAATCTCAACCGTTTCACCCTTAATCATAAGAATATTTCTGATACGAGTCAACATATCAGCAATTGTATCTGTTAAAACCATTTTTCGCCTCCTTACCAACTAGCCTTTTTAACGCCAGGGATTTCACCTTTGTATGCTAGTTCTCTGAAACAAATACGGCAGATACCATATTTTTTAAGCACTGCGTGTGGTCTACCACAAATACTGCAACGAGTATATTCACGTGTCTTAAACTTTTGAACTTTTTTATGTTTCTCTTTTATCGCTTTTCTTGCCATAATTATCTCTCCTTAACCCTTAAAAGGTAATCCCATTTTTGTAAGCATAGATAATGCCTCTGCGTCAGTTTTTGCTGTTGTTACAATAATAACATCAAAACCTCTTACTCTTTCAACTTTTTCGTAAGCAATTTCAGGGAAAATGATTTGTTCCTTGATTCCAAGAGCATAGTTACCCTTACCATCAAATGACTTCTTTGAAATTCCTCTAAAATCTCTAACACGAGGAAGTGCAACGCAAATCAATCTATCTAAGAAATCATACATTGCTTTACCTCTTAAAGTTACCTTAGCACCAATCTTATCGCCTTCTTTAATCTTAAAGTTTGCAACCGACTTTTTAGCAGTTGTAACAAGTGGCTTTTGACCAGCAATAAGCCCTAATTCTTCTACTGCCATATTGAAACTTTTTGAATTTCCTTTTTCTTGACCTAGTCCCATATTTAGAACTATCTTTTCAATCTTTGGAACTTGATTGATATTTTTATATCCTTGTTCCTTTAACATAGCAGGTACAACTTCATTTGCGTAATGTACTTGCAATCTGCTTTTTTCGCTTTCTGCGACTACTTCTTTTTTACTCAATTTAGTTTACCTCCTAATTATTTATCGCCTTGTGATTTAGTTTGTTTTGTGCTAGATTTAGCATCCACTTTCTTCACATTGCTCTTTGCAGGCGTCTTTGCCTTCTTTGCTGATGCAGTAGATTTAGCCTTAGCATTCTTAGCACCTTTAACAAATTTCTTGCTTTCAGTATCTAAAACTGCTCCACACTTCTTGCACTTACGCACACTATTGCCATCAACAATTTCTCTTGCTACTCTTGTTGCCTTATTGCAAGATGGACATACCACCATTACATTAGAAGCATCAATATAACCTTCTTTTCTAACTATTTCGCTCTTCTCATTAGCCCTTCTAGCCTTAGAATGCTTAGTTTGAATGTTTACACCTTCAACTAAAACTTTATTAGTCTTTGGAGAAGTAGCAGAAACTACAGATATTTTACCTTTATCTTCACTTGAACCAGAGATAACTAAAACATTATCACCAGTTTTAATATTCATTTTAGCCATTTAACTACTCTCCTTTTATAATACTTCTGGGGCAAGAGATGCTATCTTTAAGTATCCCTTATCTCTTAGTTCTCTTGCAACTGGCCCGAAAACACGAGTTCCCTTAGGTTGTTTATCTTTATCAATAATAACGGCGGCATTATCATCAAAACGAATTGATGAACCATCTTTTCTTATGATAGGTTTAACTGTTCTAACAACAACTGCTTTAACTACATCACCCTTATTAACAACGCCACCAGGAGTTGCTGTTTTAACTGATGCAACTATAACATCGCCAACGTTACCATATTTCTTAACTGAACCGCCAAGCACACGAATACACATAATGGTCTTTGCGCCTGTATTGTCGGCTACTTTTAATCTTGTTTGTGGTTGTACCATAATTATATTCTCCTTTACTCAGCCTTTTTAATTATTCTTACTACTCTAAAATATTTGTTTTTACTATAATGTCTAGTTTCAGCAATCTCAACTGTATCGCCAATTCCGCATTCTTCATTTTCATCGTGAACTAGAAATCTTGTGCTTTTAGTAACGACTTTTTTGTAAAGTTTATGAGGAACTTGACGCTCAACTAGAACTACAATAGTTTTATTCATTTTATCGCTAACAACTACGCCGACTTTATGTCTACGGTCATTACGTACTACTTCAGTGTTTTCCATACTTCCTCCTAATTACCTTTTTTATCCTTGATTTCTTTTAATTCTCTTTCACGAATAATTGTCTTAATTTTAGCAATATCTTTTTTAACAACATTGATTTGCATAGGATTCTTTAATGAATTTGTAGCGTGAGCAAATCTCAAATTGAATAATTCTTGTTTAGAATCGTTTAATTTGATTAGTAATTCTTCAGTTGTCATTTCTCTTATATCACTAGTTTTCATTATTCATTTCCTCCTTGCTCATTTTCTGTTGCAACTACTTCTTCAGCCTTAACTGCATTAGAAGTTTCCTTCTTAACAATCTTAACCTTACAAGGTAGTTTATGACCAGCAAGCCTTAACGCTTCCTTAGCCTTCTCCTCATCAACACCGCCAAGTTCAAACAAAACTCTACCAGGTTTAACAACTGCTACCCAATATTCAGGTGCACCTTTACCCTTACCCATACGAGTACCAATAGGTTTTTGACTGACTGGCTTGTCAGGGAAAATATTAATCCAAACTTGACCGCCACGCTTAATGTAACGAGTCATTGCAATACGTGCTGCTTCAATTTGATTTGAAGTTATCCAGCAAGGTTCAGTTGCTTGTAAGCCATAATCACCGTATGCAACTTTGTTTCCTCTTGTTGCTTTACCAGTCATACGACCTCTAAACACCTTTCTCCTTTTTACTCTTTTAGGCATTAACATAATTAGTTATTACCTCCTTCTTCGCTTTTAACTGCTTTGTTTAGTTTACCATAGATGTCGCCTTTGTTAATCCAAACTTTAACACCTACCGCACCAAATGTTGTATGTGCAGTTGCTGTACCATAATCAATATTTGCTTTGATTGTATGAAGTGGAAGTGAACCCTCTCTATAATATTCGCTTCTTGCAATTTCAGCACCATCCAACCTTCCGCTAACCATAATCTTAACGCCTTTAACGCCAGCCTTAGTTGCTTTTTGAAGAACTTGCTTCATTGCCCTACGCCAACCAACACGCTTTTCTAGTTGAACAGCAATAGCTTCAGCCATAAGTGTTGCATCTGTATCAGGTTTCTTAACTTCTCTAATATTGATTACAATTTGCTTAACTTCTGTAAGTTTAGCAATTTGTTTCTTTAATTCTTCAATGCCCGCACCCTTGTTACCAATTATCATTCCAGGTCTTGCAGTTGTAATATTAACTACAAGTCTCTTTTCAGTACGTTCCAAGGCAATGCTAGAAATTGAACAATTAAAATAATTTTTCTTTATGAATTTTCTAATGGTGTCATCTTCTTTCAAATACTTTGCAAAAGTTTTCTTATCTGCAAACCAAGTACTTGACCAATCTCTGTTTACACCAACTCTAAGTCCAACTGGACTAACTTTTTGTCCCATATTCTTTTATTCTCCTTTACGCTTCTACCTGGTCTAAAATAATTTTTATGTGTGAACCGCGTCTAACAATAACATCTGCTCTACCACGACCACGAACATTTAATTTCTTGTTATAGATAGGACCTTGTGTGCAATATGTTTCAACGACTTTTAACGCACTTCTATCCATTCCTAAATTGTTTTCAGCATTCGCCATTGCAGAAAGTAATAACTTTTTAACAATAGGCGCTGATGCATTTGGCATATTATCAAGCATTGCCACTGCATATTCTGCATTTTTACCTCTAATTAAGTCTAGTACAAGTCCAACTTTGCTTGAACTAATCTTTACATTAGGAAGATATGCAGAAGGTCTTTTATCAGCATTTTGTTTTCTATTTAATGCTTTTTCACTCATTCTCTTTGACATTTTCTACTCTCCTTGTACCTTACTTAATAGCCGTCTTTGTTGCACGGTGACCCTTAAATGTTCTAGTTGGAGCAAATTCTCCAAGTTTATGACCAACCATATCAACACTACAATAAACTGGAATGTGTTTTCTTCCATTATGAACTGCAATTGTATGACCTACAAATTCAGGGTAAATAACAGAAGCACGAGACCAAGTTTTGATAACTTTCTTTTCGCCACTTTCATTCATAGCGACGATTCTCTTCATTAATCTTTCTTCTACGAAAGGTTTCTTCTTTAATGACCTACTCATACTTGTTTACTCCTTACTTCTTAGTTGCACGCTTAATAATAAAGCGATTACTATATTTCTTTTTATTTCTAGTTTTAGCGCCTAATGCTGGCTTACCCCAAGGACTTTCAGGTCTTGCTCTTCCAACTGGTGATTTACCTTCACCACCACCGTGTGGGTGGTCAACTGGGTTCATAACAGAACCTCTGACTGTTGGCCTAACACCAAAGTGGCGTTTTCTACCAGCTTTACCAATAGATACAAGTTCGTGTTCTTGGTTTCCGACTTTTCCTAGTGTTGCCCTGCAAGTTACAGGAACATATCTCATTTCGCCAGATGGCATACGAATTGTAGCATATTTACCTTCCTTAGCCATAACAACTGCTTCAATACCTGCACTTCTAGCAATCGCACCACCCTTCTTAGGTTGAAATTCAATATTGTGAACAGTTGAGCCAACTGGAATGTTTGCTAGTGGTAAACAGTTGCCAACTTTAATTTCAACATTTTCGCCACTTTCAACAGTATCTCCAACATTTAATCCCAAAGGTGCAAGAATATATCTCTTTTCACCATCTGCATAATTTAATAATGCAATGTATGCAGAACGGTTAGGGTCATATTCAATAGTAGCAACTTTTGCTGGCACACCATCTTTATTTCTCTTAAAATCAATTATACGATATTTAACTCTATTTCCACCGCCGATATGTCTTACAGTGATTCTACCTGTATTGTTACGACCACCTGATTTATTTTTAGTTGCAAGTAAAGATTTTTCAGGTGCAACCTTGCTAACTTCTTCAAAACTTGCGACAGAGACAAATCTTTGAGCAGCTGAAGTAGGTTTTCTTTTCTTAATAGCCATTTTTTATCTCCTTAAATTAGTTTAAGCTTTCAAAGAATTCTATTGGCTTACTATCTTGTGTAAGTGTAACTATTGCTTTCTTATACGCACTAGTTTTACCAATAACTCTACCAGCTTTTGTATTTTGACTTTTCTTAGTAGGCTTAACATTGATTGTGTTCACTTTTGCTACGTCTACTTTAAATATTTCTTTAACCGCATTTTTAACATCAATTTTAGTTGCATCATTATTTACAATGAAAGTGTATTTCTTTCTTGCAATATCAGCATAACTCTTTTCAGTTAAAACAGGCTTAACAATTACATCATATGCGTTCATTAATTAAAAGCCTCCTCTAATTCTTTAATGCAAGCTTCAGTCATAATAACTTTTTTATTGCTTACTACATCATAAGTGTTAAGTAATTCAACATCAGTAACTGACAAACCTTGAATATTTGAAGATGCTCTTAATACATTTTCATTAGCATCATTTAATACAATTAAATTTCTTCCGCTTAATTTGAATGCATCCAAAACTTGTTGCATTAACTTAGTCTTAGGTTCTTTTAAATCAAAATCCTTAACAACTATAACTTCATTATCATTTAACTTTGTAGTGAATGCACTTAAAAATGCTACTACTTTCGCTTTCTTATTAACTTTCTTACTAAAATCTCTAGGTTTAAGTGCGAAAGCCATACCACCGCCAGTCCAAATAGGAGATTTAGTTGAACTATGTCTTGCCCTACCTGTACCCTTTTGTCTCCAAGGCTTCTTTGCGTGTCCACGCACTTCTGCTCTTGTTAATGTCGCCTTTGTTCCTTGTCTGCCATTTGCAAGTTGCGCAACAACTACTTCGTGAATTAATGCTTCATTATATGGAACATTAAATACTTCATCACTTAATTTAAGTTCGCCAACTTCCTTAGCACTTAAATCATATACTTTTATATTAGGCATACTATTTTAACTCCTTATTTAGATTCCTTAACAGCATTCTTGATTACTACAAGACCGCCCTTGCTTCCAGGTATTGCACCCTTAACAAGAATAACATTTCTTTCTGTATCGACTTTTACAATTTCAAGATTTTGAATAGTTACATTGTCGCCACCAAATTGTCCTGGCATTCTCTTACCCTTCAAAACCTTAGATGGTGTTGAGTTAGCACCCAATGAACCAGTAAATCTAACGCAAGGACCACTACCGTGAGTTTCCTTTAATCTACCAGCACCGTAACGCTTAATTGTTCCACTGAATCCGTGTCCCTTTGTTACGCCTGCAACATCAACTTTCTCACCAACTTCAAATACATCAGCATTTATAACTTGACCTACTTCCATTTCTGCCATATTGTCTAGTTTAAATTCTCTAATGTACTTCTTAGGCTCTATACCTGCTTTCTTAAATAATCCAAGTTCAGGCTTGTTCATACTCTTTTCTTTAACATCACCAAAACTTAGTGCAACGGCTTCATATCCGTCTTTTTCCATTGTCTTCTTTCTAACAACAACACATGGACCTGCTTCAACAACTGTAACTGGCACGATTGTACCATTGTCGGTGAAAACTTGTGTCATTCCTAGTTTCTTACCTAATAACGCTTTTTTCATCTCTCCACCTCTTATAATTTAATGTTGATATCTACGCCAGCAGGTAATTCCAATTTCATAAGTGTCTCCACTGCTTTTGCATTTGGACTATAAATATCAATTATCCTTTTATGTGTACGAATTTCAAATTGCTCACGACTATCCTTGTTTACGTGTGGTGAACGAAGTATAGTTATGATTTCCTTATCCGTTGGAAGTGGAATAGGTCCTGAAATTTTACATCCCACTTTTGTAGCAGTATCTATTATTCTATTTACTGCTGTGTCAAGCAATGAATGGTCATATGCTTTTAATTTTATTCTAATCTTTTGAGTAGCCATAGGTTTTTTATTCCTCCTTAAATTTAACCTTTCCAAAATTGGTTCCTTTTTAACCGCTATCACTTTTATGCTAACCTTGCCAAATTTCAAGCAAACTAAATTAACCAAACTACATTTGTAATCAATTCATTAAAACTTCTAAGCCATTAAATTTTAAATAAGGCATTTATTATTGATTTAATTTGCGTACTTTATTAAATCTTTAATAATCAAACCACCAACAACTTAACGCTTTAAAATCAAAACTATTTAATCAATTTACTTTTTACAAATTTCCCTAACAAGCCAAACTTTTGCGTACAAAGCAAATTTTTTATAAATTCGCAAATTGCGTACATTAATTAAATTTGATAACCTAATTAAATATTTGCAAATTTCTTTTTTACTGCCTTAAAATTTAACCTTATATATAATATATAGAAAGGAAAATTATAAAATTTTGATTTTAAAACGCCAAATTAAACACTTAAAATTCAATTTAAACTGCAAAAAAATTTCCAAAATATGAAAATTTTTGCTAAAACTTTAAAGTTTAATTAAATTATATCACAAAACGCAAAATTTGTCAAGCATTTCGGCATACAAGTTTCCGCGTGTTTGCTATAGTACTCCAAAAAAAATATTTTTTGAAATTCACCAATTTCGTCGCCCGAATCGGCATCGGACACTTGTCAATGAAAGTTCTCTCTCCTTGCTTTGACTAATAAGCAGGTAGTAACCTTCCATATCATCCCATTATCTACAGCAATAAAGAGATTATACAACATCCTCGCCAACTTGTCAAGAGTTTTTTAAAACTTTTTCGCAAATTTTGCATTTTTTTGCTTTGCTTATAAAATTTTATTTTCGCATCACAATTTTACAACTTAAAACAGCAGTCAATTACAATAAATATCAAAATATGCATATGATAAAAAAGCCACACTATAAAAATTTCGCAAAATATTAAAGTGTAGCAATTTAACATTCAGTTTTAATTATTTAATCCCAAATTATATTTTATATCAAGCTATTATCCATAACACTATTTGTTAAAGTGAAAAAACAACCCAAATACAGTTGCTATTGCAGCACCAAAAGCAGCAATTAATGTTACTTCTTTTATGAGATTTTTATGTCGTAAACTATCAACCAATTTACTAATTCTTTTTGAGCATTCAACCTTTTCGCTTGGACTATATTCATTAGAATTCATCATCTCGGTCAAAACATCTATTTCCCTAGTAATTCCATTGAAAAAATTTTCTGAAGAGATTTTGCCTTCTTCCCAAGCTTTTTGGACAACGTTTAAAGCTTGATCTAATATAGCACCTCCTTGTGTTTTAAATTTCTTATTATTCATATTTTCTGCATCTACCATAAAATTATTGATAAATGCTTTTGTTAAAACATTTTTCATTATGTTTCACTTACCCTCCATATAATCAATTAACCCTTTATTCATATTAAACTTTCTATTATTATGTCGTGCGTTAGCACGAAAAAAATACTACTATTAAGACACTATTTATTATACCCCC
>DJPS01000015.1:50082-56370 GCA_002438625.1 Christensenella sp. UBA6406 | reverse complement strand
CCCGCCTTTTGTCAAGCATTTTTTGTTCTTTTTTAAAATTAATTTGAAAAATTAATGATTTTTTGCCGTTTTTTAAATTTTTTCACTTGTTTTTGGATAATTTGCTTAAATTTGTATAAAAAAGTTATCCACATTTTGTGGATAAGTTAAGCAAAGTTTGCTATTTTTTAAATTTATTATTTAAGGAAATTTAATCTACAAATTAAGTTATTTTAACTAATTTTATACAATTTTCTTTACTTTTAATTTAGTTGACAAAATTAAAAATTTATGATAAAATAATATGGTATGTTAGATTATCATAATTTTTGGGGGTTAAAATGTATATAAAAAGGCACATTGAAAAAGTTATAAAGGAAAGCGAAAAGACTTATCCAGTTACGCTTATAACAGGACCACGACAAGTTGGGAAAAGTAGAGTTTTGAAGGAATTGTATCCAAAACTTAATTATGAAACACTGGATAGTCCTTTTTTGCTTAGCAACATAAAAGATGACCCGATTGGCTTTTTAAGATTGCAAGGCACTCCTTGCATAATTGATGAAATACAAAAAGCGCCTGAACTTTTTACAAGTATAAAATACATTGTTGACAACAATAAAAAGGATGGAATGTATTTTTTAACGGGGTCGCAAAAGTTTCCGCTTATGAAAGGAGTTAGCGAAAGTTTAGCGGGACGTGCAACCATTTTAAATATGCTAGGGTTTTCAAATAGAGAGATATATAGTGATAGTTTTGATTTGCCATTTTTGCCCATTGAAGATTATCTACTTAATAGGCAAACAAAAATAAATTTAAGCACAAGCGAAATTTGGCAACGCATTCATAAAGGCAGTATGCCACGACTTTATGAAAATGAAAGCATAAATTGGCAAAGATATTATGCCGATTATGTAAACACTTATCTTGAAAGAGATATCCACCAGTTAGAGCAAGTTGGCGACACCCTATCATTTTTGCAATTTATGACTGAACTTGCATCACGCACGGGCGAACTTTTAAATATGGGTTCTATAGCCAAAGATATAGGAGTTTCAGCACCAACAATAAAAAGGTGGCTATCAATACTTGAAAAGTCCAACATAATATTTTTGTTGCAACCTTTTTCACTTAATGTAAATAAGCGAGTTATAAAAACGCCAAAAGTTTATTTTACTGATACGGGCTTAGTTTGTTATTTGTGCAAATGGACAAATTGGCAAGTGTTGCAAAGCGGTGCAATGGCTGGGCAAATATACGAAACTTTTGTTATAAGTGAAATTTTAAAATCTTATTACAATACAGGCTTAGAACCATCAATGTATTTTTTTAGGGACACAAATGGTGCAGAAGTTGACATTTTACTTTACCAAAACAACACACTTTACCCTATTGAAATTAAAAAGACAACCAACCCAAATTTAAAAGACATTAAGCACTTTAAAACACTTGCAGATGCCTTCCCCTCAACTCAAATTGGTGAAGGTGGCGTAATTTGCGGTTGTGATAAACTTTATAGTTTGGGCGAAAATAATAAAATTATCCCGCTTTCTTATATATAATTCATTTCCAAAAATAAATAGTTTAAGCACAATAATTTATGATAAAATAATATGGTATGTTAGATTATCATAATTTTTTATTGACTATTTTTTATAGTTTTTAAAAGTTTTGACTAAACTAAAATTGCATTTATTTTTTAATAATTACATTTTATTTAATTGCAAGATTTAGATTTTTTATTGCTTTTTAGTTTTAAAAATGATTTTATTTACACACAAAAAACTGATGCATTTTGCACCAGTTTATTTTTTATATTTTTAGCTATTTTATCATATCTTCACTTATAACAGAAACACTTGTTGCTTCGTTTCCATTTTTGTGGCAACCACCACAACCACCGCATTTGTGTTTGCAAGAATGTTTTCCACTTATAAATTCAACCAAATTCACAACTTCTTCACTTTTAAAAATATTGTGCTTTTTACACTTTCCTTCGCATTTACATTTATTTAAATTACACATATATATTTATACTTCCTTTTATTCTCTTTTAATTACCTTAATTTTATCACTAATTTTAAGTTTTGTCAATATGCAATTAAATAATTATATGTTAATTAATCTGCAAATATTCTAAATCTATCTTTTTTCAATTAAAATCTTTTCTTCTTTTTATGAATTTTTCAATTAAAATTAAATTAATTCAATTTGCTAAGCAACCTTAACACGCAATGTTTTAACAAATTCTTTATCTTCTTTTGACACCCTAAAACTATCGCAAATTTTAGAAATGCTTTTATTTTGCACAAATGGATGCAATTTATTTGATTTAAGCAAATTTAATGTTACTTCTCTATCCTTAACAAATGCCATTGAAACAAGCCAAGCAATAGCCATATCTATATAATAATCAGCATTTTGCAAGACTATTATCTTATTAAATATTTCTTCTATTAAATTGCCATTCTTTAAATAATAAGTCATAAGTGTAACAATAGCAAACCTATTCGCAAAACATTGCCCACATTGCAAATAATCATAAATCACTGGAATAAAATTATTTTCACTATCTTTCTTCAAACATTTTAGCGAACTTACAAATGTATCGCAAATTGCCCAGTTATCAATATATGGCAAAATAAAATCTAATTTAGGTTGCAAACTGCTATAATCTTTGCAAGTTAAGCCAATATAATAGCAAGCAATAGAAATATTTTCATAGCTATTTAGCGACACATTTTGCAAAAAGTCCTCATACACGGCAAACTCTTTTGCTATTTGTCTAAGCACAGGTATCCTTACACCTTTAATCTCTTTGCCCAAAATTAATGCACTATGAAATTTGGCATAATCTGCATCTATATTTGCATTTATCCGCTTACTCAATTCATTATCATATTTTTTCATATCCTCGCACCAAAAGCCCACTTTTCTTTTGCTTTTTTGTTTTATATTTTGCAATCAAAATTAAAATGATTATCAATTTGATTTATTTAACATTTATATTTTCAAATTAAATATTTATCTCGCTTTCAATTCAAAACCAATTTCTTTTCATTTTAACCTAAGCCATTTTTAAATTGCTCCAAAATTAAAACATATCTCTATCATCATACGATAGCACATAAGCATCTTTTGCAGTTAGTTGAACTGTTTTAATTTCGCTATTTCTTTTAACCTTAAATGTTAAAATATCTCCGCTTTTAACTGCCCACATTGCATCTGTTATATCAAATGAACGCCTAATTTCAATTTCTTTTCCACCATTAATGCTCATAGAAACAAACTCATCACCATCACTAAAATGAGTGCGTGCCAAAATAGATGATAAACTTTTAACTTTTACAGTTTCCTTTATAAACAACTTGCCAGTCTCGCTATCTTCAACCAAATTAGAATCGTAAACTGCAATGCCAACGCCAATCGCAATCTTTTCCGCAGTCTTGTTTGAAGAGCCAACACAATTTGCAATTATATTTTGATAAACACTATATGCCAAATTTGAAGGTATTGCAAAATAAAATTCTTCCGTTTTACTCTTAGCATTTACAATTCCCACCAACTCGCCATCATCATTAAACAAACCACCGCCAGAGTTTCCATTTATAATGTACGCATCCGACCTCATAACCCTAATTACAGTTGTCTCACCCGTATCATTCCTAACAACACTGCTATACTCGCTTTCCACATTAAGCACACCAGCAGTTAAGGATATCCCGCTACCTTTCGCATTGCCAATCGCTCCAACTTTGGAGCCAACCGCAAGTTTTGAACTATTGCCAATCTTTGCCTCTGTTATAACCGTATTTTCCGCAACATCTGCATCAATATACACCTTTAAGACTGCCAAATCCTTTTCAGCACATCCGCCAACATAAACGCTTGTTAAGGCAAAATCACTATATTTCCTGCCATATAAATATGTTGATATCTTGCTAGAAACCGTGCCTAATTGACCGCTTTTGTATTCCGAACAAACCACGTGGAAGTTTGTTAGCACATAAGCATACCCTTGCGTTTTGTTATATGAAATTATAACGCCCGAACCTTGACTTTGCTCGCCTGAATGCACCGCTGTTATGCTAACCACACTTGATAGGCATTTATTTAAATTTAATGCAAATTTATCTTCACTTGTGTTTAAACTTGCAAGCCACTCTTGCTCTGTGCCGACAAATCCGTTCTTTACCGCAATTTCATACGCACTTAAACCTTTGCCAGCATATTCGCCACTTTCGCCCTTTAAACTTGCAAGCCACTCTTGCTCCGTTCCTACAAATCCATTTTCAACCGCAATTTGATATGCACTTTTGCCCCGTGCATCTATACCCAAATCTTCAACTGAGCATCCTGCCATAATTAAGCCCATAAATAAAATGCAAATAATGAATAAACTCATTTTTAAAATTTGTTTTCGTTTTGTCATTCTCTCTTTTATTCTCCTAAAATTCTTATTTTAAACACAAAATGAATTATAAATATTTTTTCAATTTTATTTTTTTACAACTTTACAACACAACACGCAATAGTCATTTAAGACTTTTAAAAAACAATATGCAAAAATAAATAAATAAATTTATATTGATAACAATTTAATAAAAATAAAATTAAATTTAATCTTTTTTTCTAATTTACTTTTGAATTTCTGCATTTTTTAATTTTTTATTGATAATTGATTGAATTTGATTAACAGTTGCATCTAAATCAATATTTTCTATAACAACATCATAATCTTTGGCAAACTCTTTCTCATAATCGTACCTTTGCATTCTAAGTTCTATGTTGTCCGCCTTGTCGCCACGCTCTTTAAGCCTTTGCCTTAAAACATCTTTTGGCACGCTTAAATAAATTGTTAATAAATCAACTTTTCCGCTTAACTTATCTTTCAAATTTTTAACGCCTTCAACACCAAAATCATTTATAAGTATATGCCCATTTTTAATTGCTTCCGCCAAATCTAACGCACTAGAACCATACATATTTTCGTGGATACACTCAACCTCTAAAAACTCGTTTGCTTGTCTTTTCCTTTCAAATTCATCCTTGCTTATATAATGATAAGTGTAATGGTCAATCTCGCCATCTCTCTTCGCTCTGGTTGTATATGTAACAAACCTTTTCAGCCTTTTATCCTTTTTGAAAAGTTCATTTATTACAGTGTTTTTGCCCGCACCTGAACTTCCCGAAATAATTATAAACATAATCTTATGTACTCCCTAAATTTTACACCATTTTACCAAATTGAAAAAATTGATTTTTATTGTTTAATTCAATTTGATTTTATTCAATTTAATTTAACTCTAATTTGCATTACATCTAAAACGCATCAATCATATTCATTTAATTGCTTACATAATTTGTTACCCCAATAATAAGGCAAAAATTATATAAATTTTATCCATTTTACTAATCTAATCCAAAATCACTTAAACCGCTGAAAGAACCGCTTAATTACTGGAAAAATCATATAAAATCCTAAGCAAAAAGCCCCCAAAAACATAACCCAAGAAGCAACAGGCAATCCCCAAAAATAAAGCAAATCAGGGGCAAGCGTGCACATTGCACCGCCCAAAATAAGGAAGCTCATTATAACGCACATCCCTATCTTATTCACAAACTTGCTAAGCCCCGACATACTGCGTTTATTTATGGTAACTTCAACATTTAACTTACTCTCGCCCCTTGACCATTGCTTAAAATAATCATTTACAAGAGAAGGAATTTCCACCGCCTTTTTAACTGCAAGATATGCCTTTCTTTCCGCATTCGCCTTTACGCTTTCTAAGTCCTTTTTATCAAACAACTGACCCTTAAAATAGTTTTTCATTACCACCATTAAATTCATATTTGAATCTAATTTCTCTATAACGCCTTCAATGCTCACAAGCCCACGCCCAAACATTGTTAAAGTTTTAGGTATGGCAACATTGTTTTCGTTTGCAATAGCAACAAAATCGTTAAATATATCACCAATTTGCATTGTTTTTAAATCCATTTCAGCATATTTTGAAAGAAATGTTGATATATCTTGGTTAAGTTTCATATGGTCAATTTCGCCATAAACATTTCCAATGGCAAGACATACATCTTTAAGCGTAGCACTATCATTATTTATAACCGCCCTTATCGCCGTTCTAAACAACATCCTATCTCTCTCGCTCAATTCGCCCATCATTCCCATATCTATCCACACAATTTTACCGTCCGCAACTTTTATATTTCCTGGATGTGGGTCTGCGTGATAAAAACCATCATCAACAACTTGCTTAACATAGTTTTCACACAATTTATAGGCAATTTCGC
>DJPS01000015.1:0-49928 GCA_002438625.1 Christensenella sp. UBA6406 | reverse complement strand
TTTTCCCTAAGTTTCTTCATATTTTGTGCTTCGTGGATAAAATCCATTTCTTCCTTTGCAACTCGCCACATTTCATCTAAAAGTCCAGCATAATCAATAAAACTGCCCAATTTTGCAGACAATTTCATCAATTTACTTGCCTTCTTTAACAACTTAATGTCCTTTTGCATTATATCATAAATGTGCTCACGCTGGACCTTAACAACAACCTTTTCACCATTTAAAAGTGTTGCCTTATGTGCCTGAGCAATAGATGCAGAGCCAATAGGAATTTCATCAAAATTTAAAAAGATATCATTTAAATTTTTGCCAAACTCTCGCTCTATTATAACTCTAACCAAATCAAAAGGCATAGGCTTAACACTCATCCTAAGTCCTTCTAATGCCTTACAATATTCAAGCGGGAGAATATCCGCACGCATTGACATAAGTTGCCCAAGTTTTACATAAGTGGGTCCCAACTCTTCAAGCATTAATTTTAATTTGCTGGGATTCAATTTTAATAATGCATTATATTTTGTTATAACTTTAACTATATGCCAAACTCTTGAACGACCACTGATTTTCTTGCTTTCCGCCTTAACTTCTTGCAAGTTTTCCGCCATTTCAATCTTACTAGAACTTCCTTGCCCACCTACAACCGAAACAACCTGTTCACTATTTTTACTTGTCAGTTTCTTCGTTTCCTTTTTCTTCACTTCCTTTTTCACCGCTCATCTCCGCTATCTTTTTACTTAAAGTGGCAAGTTCTTCGCTACTTAAATTCTTTACAGCATTTAAAATGTCTTCACTATTGTTTAATTCATCTTTAACAACCTTAATTTCAACATTTCCCTTGATTTTATCTTCAATTTTATGTTTCAATTCTTCGTTTACAACTTTACCCTTTTCAACTGCCTTTTCACCCTTTTCAACAAGTTCACCGAAAACTTCCTTAGACTTATCTATTGATTCCGCAACCGCTCCAACGCCAGCCAAAAATATATTTTTTAAATTGATTTCAAATTCTTTATCTTCCATAACCATACACTCCTAAATAAAAATTGATAATTTGCTTAATTTATTTAAAATTGATTTAACAATAAATATTTTATGCACATTCCCTTGCAATTATCTAAAACAAAATTAAATAAGTAAAAAGGAAAAATACATTCATTATTATTTTACCCTAAAATGATTTTTTTCACAACTATTTTATATAAATATTTTAAATCTATTTGAAAATTTTGTTATACAAACAATTATTTCTGTCTAAAAAGCAAAAAACAACCCACAAAAAATGTAGATTGCACTTTGTTTTTACATCTCTTTTTCAACTTCTTTAACAGTTGCAACAGCAGGTTCAGCAACAGTCTCTTTTTCAACATTTTTCTTTTTTGCAAGTGATTTTGTTTTGATTAGATTTGCTAAATTTGCTTGATTTTGAATAGCAAACGCTTCTTTTTTCTTCTTACGCTTCTTACCATAATTATATCTGCCAAGAGAATCAAAATATTCGCAAGCATCGCTAATTTGCAATCCAATTAAATCAATATTTTCAAGCAATTCATCCCAATCCGCACGCTCTTCCTTATCTGCCGTAATCTTGCCCGCAATCGCTTCCCTTGTTATCTCTTTAAACTTTATAGCAAATTCAATACAAGCAACATTCATCTTACTCTCGTCTAAGTCCAAAGCAACTTCATCACGCAATTTCATTTTATATTTCATAAATGCATTTTTAAGTTTTTTCAACTCTTTCGATGTCTTTGTAGAAAGATAAACCCTTGCCCACTTACCCGTGCCTTTTGGTCTGTAACTTGTAGGCATAAAATTTGCAATATAAGAGAATTTGCTATTTAAATTTTTAGCAAAACCCTCAGATACCATAATCGCTTGATTTACTTTAATACAGAAATTATCATTGTATTTGTTTTCCATATTTAGCACCATCCTTTATACTTATTATATCACACTAAAAAAATTAAGTCAACATTTATCAAAAATTTATTTCCACTTTATGCAATTTTTAATTTATTTATTATATATTATTAGATTAAATAAATTCAATCCTTGCTAAAAGCAATCTTTCGTAATTTATAAGCAACGACTTTTTGCTTGTGTACTTATAGAAATATGTATCCGTTGCATTCCATATAAAAACCCACGCAACTATTGTCAATATCTCCCTAAGCACACCTTCTCCATATGTTATGTTTAAATATAGTGCCAAAAGCATTAAAATGCCAAGCAACATCATAATTACAGAAAATCGCACACTGCTTTTAATCTCTATCCTTGTAGAAACAATTTTCTCTGCAAACTCCTTCTTTATTGCCTTCTCAAATTTTTGCCTTTCTTCAACCTCCAAATTTTCGCCCGCATTTTGCTCAAATTGCAAATGCAATGTTTTTATTTTAGGAATTTGCTTTGCATTGACTTCTAAATAATTTGCAAATTCTCCGCTTAACCTTTCTTCTCTGCTTCTAGCAAATGGGCACAAACAATTCTCGCCAATCATTGCCTTTATAATTGCACAACCATCGCTATCAGTCTCGTACTGGCTTGCTTCATAAATTGCATCTTTACTTTCTAATCTCATTAATCTCTTATCTCTCTTTTTTATCTTAAAATGCAAAAAATTTATATATTTAAATAGCAAAAATTGATTAATTTATTTTTTGATTTAAATCTTAATTAACTATTTTAAATAGATTTAACAAATTAAATTAAACAAAATGCTTTATAAAAGTTTTGCGATGCACTTCGGTTGGTCCATTTTCCTGCAATTCCTTTATATGCTCCTTTGTCCCGTAACCTTTATGCTTAGAAAAATGGAAAGCAGGATAAAGTTCATCGTATTTCCTTACAATCCTATCCCTTGTAACTTTGGCAATAATTGACGCACAAGCAATGCTGTAACTTGTTGCATCACCTTTAACTATTGCCTCGAAATTTTCTTTTACTTCAAGCCCCGTAATGTAATCACACAAAAGATAATCATACTGCCCCGCCATATTGTTTACGCAAGTGTTCATCCCAAGCCTTGTGGCATTTAAAATGTTAAGCGTGTCAATTATTGAATTATCTATTATTTGCACTTCATATTTAATTGCCTTTTGCACAATCTCTTCATATAAAGCCTCTCGCTTTTTCTCGCTTAACTTCTTGCTATCATTAACCCCCGCTATAATGCTACCTTCATCAAGAGGCATCACAACCATCGCACAAACCACAGGACCCGCAAGCGGACCACGACCCGCTTCATCCATTCCCGCAATCCTTTTATAACCTTTTGCCTCATAACTTTTATCAAACTCAACTAAATTCATAATATAAAACTAAAAAATCCTTTTTCTTTTGAAACTTTCACTAAAACTTAAACTAACTAAAAAAATTATAATGATTGTAAAATTTTATTTAAATAGATAAATTTAAATTATTTATCATTGCCAATAAAAACGCATTTTTATCCACACAATTAAAACTGAACCAAAACAACAGCAATTTAAAAGCGGAAATATTTATTTAAATTTTTTCAAATTTATCACTAAATTGAGACCAAACGCTATCAGTTGCATAGTCATCCATAGCACTGCTATAAATGTAAATCACTTTTAATTTACTCAACTTTTGAATTTCACTAGTAGAAATTTTTGGCGGAGTCGATGCACGCACAATCAAAATTTCTAACTTGTCCAAATTGTTAAATGCATCATCATAAATAATTTGCACATATGTTGATATTGCAAGTCTTGTTATTTCGTTACCTTCCTTAAATGCATCTGCACCCAACGCAAGCACCTTATAATCATAACCAAAAACCGCCTTACTCCCGCTAACTTTATAAACATATGGCAATTCAACTTCTTCACCTGCACCAAAATACTTTGTTACGATCCCACCAATCGCCTTATCACCTTTGGCATTTAAATCGCCAACTGAGCCATCGCTATGATATGCCTTTATTGTAAAATCTATAACATTGTCAACTTCTTCAACCTTTCCAAGTTGAACCCAACCAACAATTATCGCAACAAGCGAAAACACACAAACCAAAATAAGAAATTGCTTTCTATTACTCATTTAAACAATTCTCCCCAAATCTTCATTTACTCTTATTTCTAATTAATTATATCAAAATATTTAAAATTAAGCAAACAATTTTAACCCATTTCTTTTAAGATTATGCAAAAATAAAGCAATCCCCATATATGAAACCCAACGCCACAGCCACCATATAGGGGTGCGGAAACACCGCAACCGCAAGCCCGCCCCACGCAAATAAATTTGCCGTGCCCGCCCGTGCTTGCCCGTGCCAGCGTTTCCGCACCCCCACCAATGCTCGCCCCCGCACTCGCATCGTAGCCAAGCCCCCGCTACCGCTCCGCTTGCCCACCCCTGCTACCGCAACCTGCTCGCTCCGCTCGCACCCATACGCCCAACTTCCCCTTTCCACCTTTTAATCACCTTTACCAAAGCAACGAACAAACTGAATAAATAATAATAAAATAAAGCATAAAAAAAGCTTTGAAATCACTTTTTATTAATGTTTCAATGCTTTACATATTAGAATTTAACGAAATTGCCCTTTATACTATTTAATTAATAAATATTTATCATTTTTACTTATCTAAGATTAAAATTCTATTAAAAATTTTTTAATCATCATAAACGGTTAAATAATCACCAAAGAATTTAGATAACTTTTCTATTCTTAATTCGCTTTGAGTTTTTTGCCTTTCTAGCATAACCGCATTAAATGTTAAATTATAGTTTAAATCGGATAAAATTTTATTAAACTTAGTTTTATTTTCTGGCATTGAAACTTTATCAAAAGTTGTTTGTTCGTTTTTAGTTAATTTTAAAACTAAAACACCATGATCAATTTCTACATTTTGGCACGCACCGCAAAAAGTGTGCAAAACCATTTCGCCATCTTCACGCAACTTTTTAACTAATTTGCCCCAAACTTGCAATGGGTCAAGTTCGGCATTTTCATCGCCATTTTGTTTCTTTGCTTCAATTTCTTTTGCCCTATCTGCATTTCTTAACTTTAAATTTAATTTCATAAGAGAAGAAACACAAGAAAGAGAAACAACTTCTAAAAGCATTTTAGGATTTTCAGCATAACGCAAATTTGATTCTAATTCATTAAATCTTTCTAAAAAGTCTATCAAAATTGCATTTGTTGCTTTTTCCGCTTGCTCTTTCATTTTATCATAAATATTATTTGGCAATTTTAGCAAACTATTTGCATCTTCACAAGTTTTGCAAATAAGCAAATCTCTAAAATGTCCACTCATTTCTTTTGCTAATGCATTTATGTTTTTCCCACTTAAACTTGCATTATCAATTAAATTAAAAACTCTATCTATATCGGCATCAATAATTGCATCTGCAATATCAATCAGTTCTTGCTTATCGCTTTTACCAAGTGCAAGCAACACATCTTTATATGTTATATTCTTATCAGCAAAAGCAGAAACACATTCGGCGGTTGAAAGCGTGTCCCTCACACTACCATTCCCACACCTTGCTATTTCGGCAATCGCTTCATCATCAGCAGTTATCCCGCTTTGACTAAACACATAACGCAAATGCTTTTCCAATTCTTCGTTTGAAACCAACTTAAAGTCTAGCCTTTGCACCCTACTTAAAATAGTTGCAGGGATTTTATGAACTTCTGTTGTTGCTAAAATAAATATGATATGTGCTGGCGGTTCTTCTATGCTTTTTAAAAGTGCATTAAATGCATTAATAGAAAGCATATGCACTTCATCAATTATATAAACTTTAAACTTGCCAACCGCTGGGGCGAACCTAATGTTATCCCGCATATCCCTTATATCTTCAACACTATTGTTAGATGCGGCATCAATTTCAATTACATCCATATTCGCCTTTTCTAGTGCCTTGCAGTTTTCGCACTCGCCACAAGGAGAGCCATTTTTAGGATTTAAACAATTTACTGCCCTTGCAAAAATTTTGGCACAAGATGTTTTTCCCGTTCCCCTTGTTCCAGTAAATAAATATGCGTGCCCAATTTCGCCATTTTTAATTTGATTTGTTAATGTGCTAACAATCGCACTTTGCCCTATAACTTCATCAAATGTTTTGGGTCTAAATTTCCTATATAATGATAAATATTGCATTATAAATCCTCTCTTTTAACAATTTTAGCAAGTTTTTTCTTCATTTGAGTTAAACAGTTATCTACAAACTTGCTTTCTTTTCCAACCATTTTCGCAATTTGTGCATATGAATAATTATATAAATATGCATTAAGCACTTTTCTTTGCATTTCATTAAATTCGTTCTTAATATAGTCAACAATCAACTTTATTTTCTGTTCGTTTATAAGTTGTTCTTCGGGCGTCAACTCATCAGTCATAAACACATATGCCCAACCTTCTAAATCTTCGCTACCTTCATCAACATCAATCGCTTCATTTAAAGGTTTGTTTTTTTCATTATGTGATTTATTTATTTTAGTTTGTATTTGCGAATTCATACACATTGTGGCAAATGTTTTAAATGATGCTTTGCTATCTTCCCTATAGGTTCTAACTGCCCTAAAAAAGCCAATTAATGCTTCTTGATAAACATCTTCATCATCTGCACCAATTATGAAATATCTTCTTGATAATGCGTGAATGTATGGTTTATAATAATTTACCAACTGATTAAATGCATCATCATCTTGCATCTTTGCTTTTCTTAGCAATTCGCTTTCATCCATTTTTTGCACTCCTTTAAATTTTTCGTTTGTTTTTTAGTCCGCTTTTTTATTTCATTTTTCAATTTGCATTTATAAATATTTAAATCTTTCAAATTGCAAAATTTAAATTATTTTCATTTTTAAAAACGCATAATTTTCACGTATTTTTAACGGATAAAATGTTAAAATTTAATAAAATGTTGATTAAATAAATTTTATTATTTTTTCTATATCTTTCAATTATTGCTTTAATTCATTCTTTGCCTTAAAATTTCAAATAGTGCAATAGCACAAGCATTAGATGCATTTAAACTATTAACTTTACCTTTCATAGGCAATGATAGCACATCATCACATTTTTCTTTAACCAATCTACGAGTGCCAAAACCTTCACTGCCAATTACAACGGCAATGTCGCCCTTTAAATTCGCTTTGTAAATACAACCGCCACCCAACTCTATTGAATAAACCCAAATGCCACGCTTTTTCAAGCCCTCAATCGTTTGTGCCAAATTTGTTACCTTTGCAACTTTTACATAATTGATTGCACCAGCACTAACTTTCATAACAGTTGCATTAATATCGCAACAATTTCGCTTTTCCATTATGATGCCTTGCACACCCGCACATTCGCACGACCTTATGATGCTCCCCAAGTTGTGTGGGTCGGAAATCCCATCTAAAATGCACAAGAAAACTTGCTCGCCACTTTCAACTGCCCCATTTACAATTTCATCAACTGTTGAATATTTAAATTCTGCAACATCCGCAATAAAACCTTGATGCTTTTCGCCACCACTCTTTTTATCCATAACTTTTTTAGGTAGAAAACTATATGGATAATTTGATTGCTTAATTTTCTCCACAATTTGTTGATTTTCTTCACCCCTTATGTCATCTTGCACAAAAATCTTTTCTATTTGCGTGCCACTATTCAATGCTTCCCTTACACTGTTTCTTCCAAAAACTAACATTTAACTTTTCCTTTTTAAAAATGATTTTAATTTAATTCTCTTTTATTTAAGTTGCATTATCTTATAAATTAATAAATTAAATTGATTTTATTATTTCATTATTTAAACTTGTCCGCAATTTGATTTGTCATCATCTCAATTTGCATTTAATTCAGCCTAAATTAACTTAAAAACACAAACTTTATCCTATTCATCAATGGACAAACTTGCCTTTAAAAAACTATTCATTCTTTCGTATTCTTGTTTTAAATATAGAAACCCAATCACTGCCTCATATGCTGTGCTTCTTTTGTAGTCTTGCAATGTGCTATTCTTTGCCTTGTTGTTCGTGTGTGCGTTTCTTGCCCTTAGCATTATTGCCTTTTCTTCTTCACTTAGCAAATGCTCTATTTTCGCAAGTGTTTTGCTTTGATTGTTTGCCTTAACAATCGCACTTGTTTTTGCCTGCAAATCTTTTTGCTTATAATCTGCACTTGACACTAAAACACTTCTAACAAATAAAGAATGAACGGCATCACCCACAAATGCAAGTGATAACGCATCCATTAAATTGATTTTAATTTCATTTTTATTTTTATTATTATTGATTTCATTTTCATTAAAAACTTGTCCCACATTTTCAAGTGCTAATTCAACTTTATTCAAACTTTCATCTATCATATAATTATTATAAAGCACAAATTGCATTTTGTAAAGCATTTTTGCAAAAACAAATTACTAATATTGAACTTTTATGCGTTATTTTTAAGCCATTCAATAAGTTCATCAAAATTATTTATTTTATATGCCACCTTATCTTCTAATCCGCTATCCAACTCGCTTGTGCCTTTTGCAAAAACCGCCACCACATTTGCATTTATTGCAGATGTTATGCCAATGCTAGAATCTTCCACCGCCACACATTGCATAGGTATTAACCCTAGATTTTGCATTGCTTTTTCATATGGCTCTGCATTTGGCTTTATGTTTGTTACACACTCTCTTGTTACAACTGCATCAAAAACTGATAAATCTAAATTTGCATAATGAAAATTAAATAAAACTGACTCCTTACTTGCAGAAGTTACAAGTGCAAGTTTAATGCTGTTTTCTTTTGCATACGCAATCAAATTATCATAACCGCTTCTTAAGCAAACCCCATTTTGCTTTATATGATTTTCTTTCCACACCTTTTGATAGTCACAATATTCTTGTGGAAAAACACCCGCTCCATCCAAATAAGGTAAAATTTTTTCATATTTTTGTTGCAATGTTGTCCCTATATTTTTGATATAAAAATCATTAGGCACTTTTACGCCAAAATGCTCGTTTGCAAATATAATAGATGTATTCCATATTTCTTCTGTGCCTAAAATTGTGCCATCCATATCAAGTAACAACGCTTTTATTTCCATTAATTTATTTCCCTTTTTAACTTTTTTGATTATAAATCTATTATATTATTTAATCTATTCAAATTTACAATACCTTAAAATTTGCATATATGCATATAATTTGATTCATTTATTATTTTATTCATAATAAGGCAAATTTTCATTTTTACGTTCTAAAAGCAATGGCTTTCGTAAACTGCTTTTAATGCAACAATTTCATCATCGTTCATTTTCTCTATATCTTCCTTTGTGTAGCCTTCTGGCGTAAACCTTAAAAAATGCTCTTTAAGTTTATCCGCTTCTTGCTTAAAGTCAAAGGCAATTTGCTTCTCTTGTGCTTTTTGCTCTGCTTCGCTATCTATCTCTTTTTCTATTTCTTTAACTTCACTATCACTTGCTATATATAGTTCGTTTTCTAAATTTTCAAAATCTACGCCAACTTCTTTCTTCATTCTCTTTTCCTTTTTTCTCTTTCTACTTCTTATTTATTCAATTTGCTCTAATTCAATTTGCTTTAAAATGCTGTTATAAATCTTTACGGCACTTGCACTTTCACACTGCACAACAATTAAACTATATTGCTTAATTTGAGAAATTATTTCATTATCTTCATTTTTTACAATCTCCGCACCTTTTGTCAAGCAATCAAGCACGGCATCGCTTTCAATAAATTGATTCAATTTAAAGATTAGAACGCAAAACTCTCTATCTTCACCAAAACAAAATATATGATTATCATCTTTTTTAACCGCTTTCATTTTAACTGCATTTATTCCATAATTGTATTTTAATGCCTTTTTAACACTTCTTTTTATGCCTATTTGCAAATTTGTTTGCTTGTAATTTTTAAGCGTAACAATAACAAAACTTACAACAAACGCACCAACAACAACCCAAAAAATGTAGAAATTCATTAAATACCAAATTATTGATGCAACACCCATTAAAACAACAAAAATTACAAGTTGTGCCCAAACGGACAGTTTTTCTTTATCCCTTTTTGCTATGCTTATATCAATAAAGTTCTTTATTGTTAGAATGATAAGAATAATAGATATGCAATTAAATAAAATTTTATCCGCACCACCTTGTCCAGTGAGTGTAACCGCTTTCATTAAATATATCTTTATTGCAAAAGTGATTGCTATTTGAACTAATGAAATAATTAATTTATTTATCATCTATAAAAATTTTTCCCGTGTTTTATAATTATTTAATTTGACTTATTTTCATTTTCAATTAATTTGATTTTAATTTGCTTTTATCAAAGCATAAAGGCAATAATTCATTAAATTTAAATTCTTTCACTTCATCTTTGCTATTTATCACAATAGCCACCAAATCACCGCTAAAAAACTCGCTCATAACTTGTAAACACGCACCGCAGGGAGTGAAAAAACTCTCTTGGTTAGATTTGATATACAATCTTTCCGCTTTACATAAATCATAGCCAAATGTAACCGCATTAAAAATTGCACTGCGTTCTGCACAATTTGTTAGCCCGTAACTTGCGTTTTCAACATTAACCCCACAAGCAAACTCGCAAGAATCGCCAAAATCTATAACACACGCAACTTTGCACTTGCTATAAGGACTATATGAGCAATTTAACAAATTATTTAGTTTATTTAAAACTTTATCATCCATTAACAACACTCCAACAAAATTTTTATTCATTTAATTTTAAATTGAATTTACTATTTAATTTTATCATATTATTAAAATAAAATCAAAGCATTTTTGCATTTAAATAAATATTTGCAATTAAAAAATTTTGCATACACTATCCCGCCCATTTTGCCCTAAAAAAATTTGCAATATGAAAAAGTAGTTGCAAAATTATAAAATATATGATAGAATAATGATAACTGAGCTAAATAAATTTATGGAGAAATTTTTATGCACGATATGAAAATTGTAAAACTAAAAAATGGTGCAACGCTACTTTATCAGCACCAAAATTTAAACAACACAACGCAAGCCGTGATTGGTTTTAAAACGGGCTCTCGTTGTGATGGTAATTATAAAGGAATGACGCACTTAATTGAACACTTGTGGTTTTCTGGCAATAACAAATATAGTGATGAAGAAATGTTTAAATTTACTAAAACAACAAACACAAATCATGGGGCAGCAACATCTTACAACTTTGTTTACACGACACTTGATTGCGTAACAGACCACCTAGACAAAATGCTAGAATACAACACAGAAGCAATGTTAAACAAAGATTTTACAAAAGAGAGAATTGACCAAGAAATTGAAGTTATAAGTGAAGAAATTTTACTTTCTCATTCAAATGAAACTCCGCTAAGCACTGCTTTGGGCTATATCAATAAAATGTATAAAGGCACCGAGATTGTTGGCACAAAAGAAATTTTGTATCAAATTACACCTGAAATTATAAAAGAATATATAAATAAATATTTTATTGCAGAAAATTTAATTGCATCAGTGGTTTCTAACCTTCCGCTTGAAGAAGTTGTTGAAAAATTTAATAAAACTAAAATTGCGAACATTCCAAGCAATAAGGAAAACGATGTTCCATTCATTATGCCAGAACCTTATGTATGCAGTGATTCTTACTTTCTAAACTACTCTTATGGCACGCCAAATATTTCCCTTAATGTGATTACACCTGCCAAATTTACAGGTGATTTAGAATATTTGAACGAGATTGATATAGATATTTTAAAATCTATTGAACAATTAAAATTTAATGATTTTAGCGGAAAATTATATCAAAAAAATAGAATAGAAAATCAACTTGCATATTCATCTTATTTTAACTCAGGAGAATCTCCTGATACAATTATCAATATTTTTAACACTGAAACAAGCCCAAACAAATTAAACGCTTGTATTTTGGCACTTGCAGATTGCATAAGAGAAGCAAGAGTTGAAGGCGTAACTGAAAACGATTATAATGATTTAATTGAACTTTACAAATCTACCCTATCAAGAGAATATAACAGTAGTGTAGAATGCGGTGATGCAAATTTTAATGTTGAAACAGTTATAAAAAATGAATTTGTTTATGAAACAAAAGATGTTATAAAAAGGATTGAGCTTTTAGGCAGAGAATATTTTGACAGATTATTTAAAGCAATGTTTGGTCAAGGAAATTTAATTCTTTGCGTTAATGGCGATTATAATGTTAGAGATCTACCATCAATAAATCAAATTAAAAATTGGGCTTTTAATGATAATCCAGAACGCAGTTTAATTTCTTATGAGACTATTGTTGATGATGAAGATTCAAAAAATGCACTTGCTTCTTTTATTGAATATTATGATACTGTTCAAGATGAAATAAATAAATCTATAAATCCACCGAAATCTTTAAAGGATAGAATTGTAGAAAAATTAAAACGCAAAAATAAAGCAGTTGACAATCTCGTTTATGAAGAAAATAGCGAACAATCTATGTAAATTAAAATTGCAAAAAATTAAATAATTGTAGAATTATAAAATTATAGAAATAAAAAAAGTCATTGAAGGAAAACAGTCTTTCAATGATTTTTTCAATTTAGAATTATATATATAATTTTTATTTACTAATAAACTGAAAATTTAAGGAAATTTCAACATTTTTAAAATAGTCATCTTTATTTTCAAGTGTCTTTAAATATTTTTGAAATGCATTGTGATTCCAACGATTAAACTTTTCATAAATCTCTAAATAATCCATATTGTATTCTTTCAATTTATTTAAGCACCTTTCAAATCTTTCTGTTTCTTGCTTTGTAATTTGCTTATAAAGTGCATAAGTAAAATAATTTTTGTCCGCCACCAAAAATTTACCAAAGTTATCATCTTGTTTTATGTCATTCATTTTTACATACAATAAAGCATCCGCATTTATCTTCAACTTGTCACCTTCTATAGAATAATTATAAAGGCACTTCTTTCCCGTAACTTCAACAGTTATATCTGCATTTTTATAAAGTTCATCCGTAAAATCTTTAACATAAATATAAAGTCCTTTCGCCTTAGGATTAAAATATTCTATCCCATCAACTTCTTTATCGTTTATTCTTCCTATATATTTGCCTTGTTTGATTAAGGCAATCTCTCTATCGTTAGTTAAAACATTCTCTTCCTTTTGCGAACTTTGCCCAGAACTTCCGCCACCGTTTTGCGAAGATGATGAGCCACCACCCCCGCCTCCGCTTGAACCACCGCCCGAACTTTCACCAGAGCCACCGCCACTTGAACTATCGCCAGAGCCTCCACTGCCAGATTCCAAGCCCTTTGAATCATCGTCAGTTGCAGTAATTAAACTTATGGCGAATGAACTGTTAGGCGAAAGATAAGAGCGATATGCTTGCTCAATATTTGTATCTTTACTTAGCAAAAATCTTTCATTATAATCTAAAATTTTATTTAAGTCAAAGCTATAACTTTGCCCTAAATTTTCATTTATCTCTAAAATCTTGCTCGCACTTTTATCCGTACAAACCAAAACGCAATTCAAATTAAGATTGTGCGTTCTAACAAAATAATCCACAGGCAAAATTATGCTTTCTTTTGCCATTTCTTCGTTATAAACAATAAACTCACATTGAGCAAAAGCAACTTCTTTTCCAGATTGATAACTTATTGTATTCACCGCTTCATTAACCGTATCTGCTTTTGCTTTAATCAATTTCAAACTTTCATTAAAAGCATTAGATTGCTTTGGCACAATAACTTGCAATGACACTTCATAACCATCATCTAACTTATCTATTCCAAGTGCAACACAAATCAAATGAGTGTATGTTATTGCTTCCTTTGATATTGCAGTAGGAAAAAGAAATATAATTGCCAAAATAAATAGAAATAAAACTTTATTTTTCTTCCATAACGCCACCATTTGCATTTTTCTCCTTTACTTCGTTTTTATCTTTTTTATCATCTTTGTCAATCCCTTTTGCTTCTTTATCTGCATTACTTTGAACAATCGCTCCGCCACAATCAATATTTTCACTGTTTGAAACAAAATTTGATGCATTTGCGACTTTTCTTTTTGCTCGCTTATTATTTTCAATTAACAAAACTAAAAGGACAAGCATAGGGAAAATTAAATTTAAAATAAAACAATAAAATCCTATTCCTTCACTGCAAAAATTAACAATTTGCACATTACTAAAAGGCAAGATTAAAAATACAACTGTTAAAACCGCTATAAAAATGGAAACATTTAATTTTGTATTTTTAATTTTAAATATTTTTTGAATGCACATAAACACTAAATATAACTGCAAAACAACTTGCCCAATCAGTGCCATAGAGTAAAATATAACAGTGAACCAATTTATTTTAATAAGTGAAGAAAGTTGTGGAGTTAAGGTAACAACATCATTAATTGCATAACTATGAATAATTGAACTTTCGCCAAAAATGCAATAATAAACAATAAAGAACGCAAGCACAACCCCAGCCGAGATTAAAAACGATTTAAGGACCTTAGACACAAAATTTTCGCTTGTTTCAATTTTCCCTAAAAACATATAAATAACAAAATAATTTCCAAACCACATTGATATATGGCTAAATGCATTAAAGAAATCACCCGCAGATGCAGTAAACATAGGAAACAATGTTTCTAAATTTAAATTAGGAATGGTAAGCAATATAGATATAACAACACCCCAAAAAATCACACGGAACACCGTTTCATTTGTTCGTCCAATAATTTTCGCTCCCTTATAAACAAAATAACCCGCCACCACAAAAGTTGGAATAGCATAAAGTTCAGTTGGTAATGAGATATAAATAGTTTCGCCCAAAAACATCTCACCTTCACTTAATGTTAAAAAAGTCTTTATAAGGTAAAACGCCCCAAACAAAAACAGCAAAAAACCATAGCAAAACTTGCCAATGTAAGGCACAAGCAAATCATCTAGCGTTTTATTTGGATAATGCTTTGCCAAATATGCAAAAATCCAAAAAGCAAAAAAGGCAAGTAATATTTTTAACACAACAAGGAATATTGCATCAACCCCAGCATCTTCATACATTAAAGCAGGCAAAATAAGAAGTTTATTGCTTATTGTTACAAGCATTATAAGTCCGCAAATTTGATTAGTCGTTACTTTCTTCATCTTTCTTCTTAAACCCCCTTAATCTTGTTGGATTCTTATTAGGTATGCTCTGTGGCCGTTTCTCCATAGAACTTATGCTCTTCATATTCATAAAGTCTTGCATATCATTATTAATCTTAGGAGTTAGTGGTGCTAAGAATGGCGTTCCGTAACTGTCCAAAGTGTTTAGATACCCAACTAAGAACACAACCCCCAAAATTACACCATAAATTCCTATCAATCCACCTAAGAACACAAAACCAAGCCTTAAAAGCGAAAGTTGATTAGATAAATCAGCAACTGTGAATATAGTCATACTTGAAAGTGCTATAATCATAACCGCAGGTGGACTGATAAGCCCCGCCTTAACCGCAGTGTCGCCCAAAATTAACGCACCAATTATGCTCATTGCCATTCCCAAATACTTTGGCATACGCAAACTTGCCTCGTTTAAAAGCTCAAAAAGTAGCAAAATAAATAGAACTTCAAAAAGTGGCGTAAATGGCAACCCATCCGTTGAATTTGCAATAGTTACCAAAAATTTAAGCGGAATAATGCCGTGATGGAATATTTGGAGTGATACATATATTCCAGGCAACAATATTGCAAGCCCTATTCCTATTAATCTTATCCACCTTATAAACGTTGCGTGATAATGTTGCGAATAATAATCTTCCGAACTTTGAAAGTTTTCATACACTAAAAACGGCAAAGTTAAAACTATTGGCGAACCATCAACAAAAATTGCAATTCGCCCTTCAAGCAATTTGCTAACAACTATGTCTGGCTTTTCCGTTGTCCCCACTTGCTTGAAAATGCTGTCTTTGTGCTTTTGCAAAAAATCTATAAGATAGTAACTGTCCACAACGCCATCTATATCTATTGCCTTTATCCTATCAATTATTTCCTTTGCATTCTTGTCATCCGCTATATCACTTAAATACATAACTGAAACTGATGTCTGTGTCTGCCGTCCAACTTGCGTATCTTGTATAACTAAATTTGGACTACTTATCCGCCTTCTTACCATACTTAAATTGTTCTTTATGTTTTCGTTAAATCCCTCTCGTGGTCCTTGCAAAACCGAACTTGTTGGCGGTTCACTTATTGCCCTTGTGTTGAACTTTGTTGCATCTACAATTATGTGCGACTGCTCACCCTCAACCGTAACCAAAACTTTGCCTTTTAAAATAAGAAAAATACATTCATTTATATCTTCAACTATTTGAACTTGTCGCCCCAAAATTACATCTTTTGTTAAGTATTCAATTAAATTGCCCTTAATTTCATTAAATTTCCCACACAACATAAGTGGCTTAATGATATACTCACTTATAACTGCATACGATGTCAAATCTTGCAAAAACACTAAATCAATCTTTCGCCCACCCGCAATAATTTCTCTACTTACAATGTCTTTGCTATTCTCCATTTCTTGCAAAACTTGCGTGGTAAATTTTAACCTATTTTGCCCGCCACTCTCTCCGCCTTCTTGTCCACTATTTTGCCCGCCATCTTGTTCAACACTTTGCTTATCATTTCTCTTATCTTTTTGCCCATTAAATTGAGCGTTACCGTTTCCGCTAGAATTACAATTTACTTTCTCTCCATTTTGACAATTTGCATTTAAATTATTTTGATTATTAATTTTATCATCATTTTGTTCGCTGTCCTTATCTTTTTCAGCCATAAAAAATCACTCCTATCAACTGCTTTTAACTTAAATTATGAAAAAATGCAACTTTTATACATTTTAACCAAAATTAAACCAAATTTATAACCCACTTTTCACACAATCAAAAATGAAGAAAGATTTATTTATAAAACCAATCCACCGCATAAATTTTTGCCCACAACGCACACTTTCACTCAAACGCCCCGTGTCGCTCGCCCCAACCGCCGACCTCATAACCCGTTCCCGCACGCCCGCTATCCACTCAACCATACACAACGCACCGCAACCACACACCCACCAAACGCACCACAAGAACGGCAAACTCGCCCGCACCGCTTGACTGCTCGCTCATCCACCCGCACCCAACTTCACACAACGCCACCGCACCCCCTTAAACGCACCACCGCCCCGTTCCCTAAGCAGAACTGCTTCACTAAGGATGATTGATAAAGGTCGCTCGCCCCAAGTGCAGATAAAGGCGAACCAACCGCCCCACACCCCCTTTCGCACCCCCACACACTCAGCCACTCACGCCCCCTCCACATCTCCACCGCCTTTGCCCTTTCACTTGACTGCTCTCTCCACCCGTTTTCACTCCACGCACATTTTATATTCACACACCCACATAAACCACACCGCCACGTTAAACAAGCAGAAACGCAATGCTCCACTCTCCGCATTGCTTTTATTTTATTTTTATATTGAAAGCAGAACCGCTCACGCTAAAATGAATAAAAGGCCGTTGAAATTGCCCCAAGCAATTTGGCTTGCAACAACAATGCAAGCCCTTTGCCCAAAAGCAAAGCAACGACCACCATATAGGGGTGCTGAAACACCGCAACCGCAAGCCCGCCCCGCAAATAAATTTGCGTGTCCGCCCGTGCTTGCCCGTGCCAGCGTTCCCGCACCCCGCCTTTTGTCATACATTTTTCGCTCTTTTTTGAAAAAAGTAAAAAAATTAATTTTTTATTGTTTTAACTTAAACTTCACAAATTTACATTTTTTGTTCTAAAATTTTTCTCTTTACTTTTTTAATTATTAAAAAAGTTATCCACAATTTGTGAATAACTTTTTCATTTAATTGTTATAAATTTTTATCATTTATCTATATTTTATTTTTTCTTATTCTATAAAAATTAAATTGCAAAAAATTAATCCTTCAATTTCCCATTTACAAAAGCAATAACTTCATCAACTGTCATTCTTTGTTGTTCCATTGTATCTCTATCTCTTAATGTAACTGTTCCATTTTCTAGTGTATCAAAATCAACAGTTATACAATATGGAGTTCCAATTTCATCGTGCCTTCTATAACGCTTACCAATGCTACCAGCATCATCGTAATCACAATAAAATTCTTTCTTCAACTTTGCATAAATTTCTTCCGCTTTTTCGCTTAAATTCTTTTGTAGTGGTAAAACTGCAACTTTGAATGCACTTAGTTTTGGATTAAGTTTTAAAACAACCCTAGTTTCGCCATTTTCCAATTCTTCTTCATTATAAGCCTCGCACAAAACGGCAAGCATTAATCTATCTGCACCAATAGAGTATTCAACAACATTTGGCACAAACTTTTCGTTTGTTATAGGGTCAGTGTATAACATACTTTTTCCACTAAATTCTTGATGCCTTGATAAATCGTAATTGCTACGATTGTGAATACCATTTAATTCGCTAAAACCAAATGGATATAAATATTGAATATCACACGCATTTTTTGCATAGTGTGCCAATTTGTCGTGGTCCTTAAACCTTAAATGCTCTGCATTAAAACCTATTGACAATAAGAAATTCCACGCTTTTTGCTTATATAATTCGTAAAATTTTACATCATCTTCTTCCCTGCAAAAGAATTGATGCTCCATTTGCTCAAACTCTATCGTTCTAAAAATAAAGTTTCCTGGTGTAATCTCGTTTCTAAATGCTTTACCTATTTGTGCTATTCCAAATGGAACTTTTGCTCTCATACTGCGTTGAACATTTAAAAAGTTTACAAACTCGCCTTGTGCAGTTTCTGGTCGCAAATAGATTTTGTTTAAACTATCTTCGGTTACACCCCTATAAGTTTCAAACATTAAGTTGAATTGCCTTATTGGCGTAAAGTCGCATTTACCACAATTCGGGCATTTTATTTGATGCTCTACAATAAATGCACTCATTTCATCTTCGGTCATTTTATCGGCAACAACATTAAGACCTTTCTTTTTAGCATAATCTTCAATTAAATTATCTGCCCTATGCCTTGTTTTGCAGTTTTTACAGTCTAACTTAGGGTCGCTAAAACTTGCTGTGTGTCCGCTTGCATCCCAAACACGGGGGTTCATTAAAATTGCAGCATCTACACCAAATGTATTGTCGTTTTGATATACAAATTGCTTCCACCACTCTCTTTTAATATTGCTCTTTATCTCGTTACCAATCGGACCATAATCCCAAGTGTTACCCATACCACCATAGATATCGCTACCAGCAAATATAATTCCTCTACCTTTACATAGATTAACAATTTTATCCATTGTTACATTGTTTTCCATTTCTTTAAATCTCCTTTATATCTTTAAAACTTTTTTATCTTTTGCTCCGTTTTTTCGCATTTTTACCGCTTAAAACACCTTAGTTTAGCAAATTAAATTGATTAACATTTTATAAAGTAAAATCAAATTATTAACAAAAAACTTAGCCCAAATAATCAAATAATTTAATAGGGAAAAATTTAATTATTACTAAATAGGCATTTATAAATAATTTTATTCAGCAATTAATTATATGCTTTTACATAAACTTCTCATTCAATTTTATCTTTTTGACTACCAATCAAAATACTTAAACCATAATCAAATCAACTGCTAAATGGCATAGCAATGAAAAAAGCGTCCTACACCAAAAGCAAAAGCAAATAGCATAGGGACGCCAAATAAAACACTTTTGACGCGGTTCCACCCTAATTGTGCAGTTAAGCCTTAAAACCAAAAGCAAAAGCCAAACGCACCACTTTAAAGATTAAAACACGCAACTTTTCATTCTAGTCCAAACTGCTAAGTTTGCCACACTCGTCATCATTTAAACCAAATTGAAAAATCTAATCTTATTACTTTTAATTATAATCATTCCCCGCCCCCTTGTCAAGTAAATTAACAAAATATTTTAAGCAATTTAAATGATTATTGATAAAAAAATTTAAACATAGCAAATTATAAAATTTACATTAAAAAAATTAAATCTAATAAATCAATTAAAAAAATCGCTGAAAATATCAACGAATTTTTAATCAAACAAATATATTTAAACTTTTACTTTTCCTTTAATGCATCCCACATTAAATTAAATATTGTCCTACTTTTCTCTATCCTCATAATAAAGACTTTTTTGCAACTTTGCTTTATATTTAATATTGTTTTGAACCAATTCGCTAAATGTGCATGGTTCGTAATTGTTTATTTCAACGCCAGCATTAAATGCATTATCCATAGTTTTTAAAAGTGGCCAATAAAAATCTTTTGTATTGTTGTGAATATGTCCGTATACTAAGAAATCACCCCTAAAATCCATCATAGGATAATGACATAGCGTTACAGTTTTATTTCCATCAACAATAGTCATAAGTTCGCTAACTTTTTTAAAGTGCTTTTTTAAATCTATCTTATCCATCCACGACCAATCGTGATTGCCCACAATTAAATATTTAATTCCATTTAATTTGCTTATAATTTCATCACCATTTTCTGGCATATGTAGAAACAAATCTCCCACAATATAAACTTCATCATTTGGCTTTACCTTTGCATTCCAATTTGCAATTAACGCATTATTCATTTCTTTCAAACTATTAAACGGTCTATTGCACACTTTTATAATCTTTTCGTGCCCAATATGCAAATCACTAACATAATAAATCATTTTTTTCCACTCCATTTTCACATTACTTTTTCAACTTATTTTGCAAAATTTTAGTTTATTTAAGTTGCAAAATTTATTATTTTCTTTCTTCTTTTTTGTTTTTCTAATTTTTAAAGTTTTGCTTAACTTTTTCCATTGTTGTTGCTGTTAGATAAGATTTGTCCGCATAACCATATATTTTAATTTCCGCACTCAATTTATAAAGCCAACCAGCAACCAAACTTTTATAACTATGACAATAGAACTCAACATTCTTCATATCTCCAATTATCTTTTTCATTAGTGTCTCATTTTTAATTACATTCAAATTATAAATATAAACACACCTAACTTTTAACCCTATTGCATTTAGCCTATTTCTTTTCATAAGCATATAATCTGCCATTGTGTCTCCTAATGCAATAAGCAAAACATCCGCATCTTCACCACATTCACTAATTTCAATATAACCATCTTTAACCAATTTTGCATTATTGCTTTCATTTAATATTTGAACTCTTTCTCTTTTAGAAAAACAGGCAATATTTATGCAATTATAAGAATTTATCATATCTTTAACACAATACTTTAAACTTGCCCCATCAAGCGGAAACAAAATATTCACGTTTTCATATTCTTTTCCAAATAGATTTAAATAAATTTCGGGATTTTGGTGCGAATAACAATTTTCCCAACAAACACTTGTAACAAAATAGTTTAGTGGCTTAACCCTAAATTTTTCCAACTTTTCCATTTCATACAACTGCTTCAAATATTGTGCCAACATACTTGCAATTATAGGCATAAAACCTTCATAACAATAGTTTATGCAATTTTTACCCTGCATTATCAATCCTTGCATAATTGCTTGGCAAATGTTTTCATTTAAAATTTCAAAATGCTTTATGTGTGATAATTGATTTTTATTAATTTTATTTGAAATTAATTCATCGGGAGAGATTAAATAAAAATCATTATTTCTCGCTAACTCTTTCATACAATCGCCAAACACTCTCGCACTGAAATCTTTTTCTCCACAATCCGCCAATTTTATATTATTCAAATTGATTACATTGTAATTGCTTTTTTCACCAATTTGAGCACTTTCTACAACTGACTTTTCACTATTAAATGTTTGCTTCTTAAAATTGATAATGTCATCCATTGAAATGTTATAAGATTTTATCCATTTTTTTAAATATTCTATTTTTTCTTCTTTATTTAACTTTGCAAGCGGGTCCTTATGTGCTTGCGTTGTCCCCGCAAAAGAAATGCCATTAACTTTGGGTGCGGTAAACCCTTTTTCCATTTTCAAAATAATAAGCGGACATTTTACACTATTATTTCCATTTGTCTTAGACTTTTCTTTTGCATATACTTTAACACTAGACAATGCTTTTTGCATTTCTTCTAAGCTACTGACAAAATAGACATTATAATCAAATGCGGAAAAATAATTTTTTAAATCATCTTTAGATAGCAACGATAGCAAACTCGCCCCACCCATTTTATAGCCGTTTAAATTAATTATTGGAATAACAATGCCATTTTCATTTGACTTTAATGCCTTATTTAAAATCCAACTTGATGCCGTACACCCCGTTTCACATTCTCCATCACCAATAAAGCAAAATACAATTTTTTTATTGTCCCCCATAACATTGCCAAAACTATACGCAAGTGCATAGCCCAATTCTCCGCCCATATAATATGTGTTGTTAATTTGCGGATTGCTCTCGCTTCGCAATCCACACCCCTCGCCAAAAGATGCAATTAAATTATTTAATCCTGCCTTTGTTTTTGAATAGTCATATCCATCAACTTGCAAATATTCATTTAAATAAACATTTGCAACCAAAGCACAACCGCCGTGTCCTGTTCCGAGCACAAAAGTTGCACGGTTAAACGCATCGTCTCCGCCAATGCACATCATTGCAAAGTTTATTGCAGGACTACACCCCCAATGTCCCCTACAAACCGCTTTCAAATCTTCTTCCCCAATTTCATTAAAGTTGCAAAATTTATTTAAATACATTTGCATAACACATAAGCAATTTGCTATATCAATATTCTTTTGAATTTGATTCTTTTCCACTTCCACCCCCAAAATTTGAGTCCTACACATCACTGTTTAGTTTAAAGTTAATTAATCTAATTTGCATAAATTATTTCTTTATTGAATTGTGTGCTTCTCCCGCAAATGTCTCATAAAATAGGCTTCTATAATTTTCCCAACTTCTAGGACGATATGAAACATCACAAAATAAATTTTCTAAAAATTTTCTTGCCTTTAAATAATAATCCATCTCTTTCGCTTCTTCGCACCTGCAATCTTCTTGCTCCGCTGTGTAATCTTGCAACACTTGAACAACTGGAAACCTATTTATATAAGGCTTTAATTCTATAAAGTTATATTTCATTACATCTAACGGGTCTAACCCACAAATGTAAAGGAAATTTGCACCAAATCCATATTCCTTAGCCTTTTCCAAGATGTATTGCATATCTTGCAACTTTAAACTTGCCTTTATAGGTTTCATCAACTCTTCTCGCCTCGAAAAACACTCAACAGTTAAACTAAGCGAAAAATGCGGAATATTTTGCTTAATTTTTAATAACGCTTTATCACTTCTAAGTTGCGAACCTATGTACCTAAGCGTTTTATCAAACCCAAATTTGTTAAGTGTCTTATAAACCAAAATTAAATGCTCAACCAATTCTTCTTCGCTACAAAAACAACCTGTGCAAACTGTAACCCTAACAACATTATGCAAATCTTTCATATCATTTTCCTTTAAAACCTGCTTAATGTGCCTTGAAATCTTTTCTTCTGTCAATAAATTATTTTCATCTTCTGGTTTTAAAGCATATGTTCCACAAAATTTGCATCCACGGCAATTACTCCGCCTATTGCTGTTAAGTGTCAACTCTGTCTTATTTCGCCTAAAATATGTCGTGTCACACGTGTCTTTCTCAGGTGTAATTATCTCACCAAATTCTTCGCCATCAAATAGCAACTTATCTCCACACAATTCAAATGGACTTTCTGTCGTATTCACACAAACGGCAAAATAATATGGCTTTTTACAACCTTTTATGTTGGCTAAAAACCTTATTCTATTGTCTAGTATGTCGCTCTTAACACCAAATCGATTTAACGCAATAAGTTTTATTTCAACTTCATCAATTTGATATTTTTCGGACAATGCCTTAACCTTTCTATTATTCAATAACATAATCAACTTTACCTTTTTTGTTTTTATTCTTAAATTTGATTTATTTAATTTCTTTCCAATGTTTACACTTCTTCATATAAACAACTTCACCCTTTTTAAATATGTAGATAGTTGTATTTGAACTGATTGTTATGATAAACTTCACACCCCTCATAACACTGCCATATAAACCACTATGATAACGTATTCCACATTTTTCATTAATTGGCAAGTTCTTTACAACTTTCGGCACAAAATATCTAGCAGAATGTGTGATTTGTCCATTTTCTTTCATAAAATGAAAGCCATCATGCACAACTCCACCTAACTTGCTCCCCTTATTTAAGTATGATATAAAAATTTCGGGATTTTCAAAATAATTTATATTAGGAATTTCATTATTCGGTCTTAAATCTATTGAAGAACTCATATCAAAATTGTCATCAACAACCGCAACCGCCAGCCCTGAAAAATATTCAACTGGGTTATCAACAATAGCATTACAAACTTTAACAGCATCTTCTAAACTAAATTTTTTCATTTTTTCTCTCCTTCTATTTACATTATATTATAAATTTGCTATAATAACAAGTGATTATTTATTATATCTATTATAACTGGAGGTTATATAATGGTAAACCTAGAACTATTAAGAAAATTTTTAGTGGTATGCAAACATAACAATCTAACTTCCGCTGCCTATGAACTTTGCATCACGCAACCCGCTTTAACGAAAGCAATGAAAGAATTGGAATCATCACTCCACACTGAATTATTTAAAAGAACATCAAAGGGACTGAAACTAACAACGAATGGAGAGATTTTAAAACAAAAGATAGAGCTCCCTCTTCTTCAAATTGAAAAAACTATTTCTTTATTTGAAGAAACTGAAACCTTTCACCACAAATTAACAATAGGCACAAGTTTAACAATAGCAAAAAATTATTTGCCACTTAAATTAGCAAAATTGCAACAAGTTTATCCTAAATTAAAAATTGAACTGATAAGTGTATCTTTAAATAATAAGGAAAACAACGGAATAGAATTGTTACAAAGTGGCGATATAGATTTAATTGTGTCAAACCAAAAACTAAACTTATCAAATTGCATTTGCACACCAGTCCATAAAATTCACGATATTTTAATTTGTGGAGAAAAGTATAAAGCACTTTGCCATAAAAACATAGATTTTAAAGATGTTTTGGAATTTCCTTTAATTTTAAACAGCAAAGGGAGTGTAACAAGAGAAAGTTTTGATAAATTTTGCTTAGAAAACAATTATACGCCAAAAATAAACATTGAAGTTTCCAACAATGCATTTTTAGTTGAAATGATTAAGTTAAATATGGGAATAGGTTATTCAACAAGAGAGTTTATAACTGATGAAATAGATAGGAATTTACTTTATGAAATTAAAACAAACGCAACTTTGCCCGTTAGAAATCTTTACATAACCTACAAAAAATCTAACAACTTACCTGAACTTAGCATTTTAGAAACAATATTGAAATCATAAAGTAAATTTAATAGAATTAAATAGTTAATAAAGAAAAATCATATCAAACTAAAAAAGTTATCCATATTTTAAAAGGATAACTCTTTTTTATATATCTATATGCAAAATTAATAATTTAAAAATGCTTTTTATCTAAAACATCGGCTAGGATGATTGCTTTCATTTTAGGGCTCATCTTGTGAATCTCATTTACTATTTCGCTTCGCTTTACATCATCTCCACTTTGACTATAATCATCATCAAAGAAATCACTATCAAAATCAAAAGCAGAATCATCATATTCACCTAAACCACTAAAATCATTATAATCATTGCCACTAGCAAAAGTGTTTTGTAAGTTTTCACTACTTGAATTTTCATCATTTAAATCGGCAAAATTAAAATCATCTTCACTTAATGTTGAACCATTCACATTCAATTCTAAACTAGGTTGTTCGGTTGCTTCATTGTCTTTAACTTCTTGTATCGCTTCTTCCTTCTTGTCTTCAACTTTATACTTTGGAATTTTACTTTTCTTATTAAAAGCAACATAGCAAAGCATTCCAATTACAACAACAGCAACAATTATACCCAAGCCAATCCACACATAAAGCACACCAAACACCCCCTTTTCATTATTAAAATTAAAAGCACTTATAAACTTGCAAAATAGCTTGCAATCAAATTTGAATTTAATTTATTAACTTTCTTATTTCTATTATATTTAACTTTTCCGTATTTTTAGCGGTTAAAATATGAATTTTATTAATTAATTTTTATCTTCATTTCCAGCGTTTTCAGACCCAGCAATAGAGTTTCTCATAGCGGTATCCGCAACAACGTTTTGCATACGATAGTAATCCATTATGCCCAATTTACCATTCTTAAACGCTTCTGCCATTGCCTTAGGAACTTCCGCTTCCGCTGCCAAAACAACCGCCTTCATCTCTTGCGTTTTAGCCTTCATTTCTTGCTCTACTGCTATTGCCATTGCCTTTCTTTCTTCCGCTTTCGCTTGTGCAATGCTCTTATCCGCTTCCGCTTGTGCACTTCTAAGTTCTGCACCCACATTTCTACCCACATCAATATCTGAAATATCAACTGATAGAATTTCATATGCTGTTCCACTATCTAGTCCTTTTTCTAACACATTTTTAGAAATCTCACTAGGATTTTGCAATACATCTTTATGGTCAATAGCCGCACCAACAGTTGCGACAATACCTTCACCAATACGGGCGATAACTGTTTCTTCTCCCGCACCACCAATCAATCTACTGATGTTTACCCTAACAGTTGCACGAGAACTAACTTTAAGTTCAACACCATCACAAGCGATTGCTGAAATAGGCGGAATATCAATAATGTGTGGGTCAACTGAATATCTAACCGCCTCTAAGATATCTCGCCCAGCAAGGTCAATTCCCTTAGCGACCTCAATAGGCAATGCAATATTTGCACTGTGTGCCGCTATAAGAGCATCCACAACCTTATCTACATTACCACTTGCTAAATAGTGAGTTTCCATTTCATCAATACTAAAATTTAAACCCGCCTTTTTAGCTTTAATATATACATATACCAAATTTTTTACATCAACTTTCCTAAGTTTCATTCCCGCAAGTCTTGCCATTGATATGTATGCACCTGAAACCAATGCTTGAAACCATAATCTTATAGGCACTAAACACACAAGCACTGCCAAAAATACAACAATTATTCCAAGCACTATAAACAATGCAACTGGCACAGAACTTTCAGCAAATAATAAATTAGCCATCATTTCATTTTTCTCCTTATATATTTTCTTTTAATTTATCTTTTCATTTATTTTTAAATTGAATTAATTATTTTTATTAGATTTAGTCTTTTTAGTCGTTGATTCCCCACCCACTCACCGCTTTACTGCTTTTTGTAGATTTCGCACCACTCTTTTTTGTGCCACTCTTAACCGCACTGGCTTTTTCCTTAACTTTTGTTACAATAGATGAATCATTTGATTTTGAATTTTTGCCACCTTTCACGGTTTTAGAACTTTCATCAGTCTCATCAGCATCAATTTTAGCCTTTTCTTCCGCTTCTTTTTTTGCAAGCATTTCTCTTTGGTTCTTCTCTTCCATTTCCTTGTTTGCCTTTTCTATCTCAGCATCCAATTCGGCTTGCGTTAAATTTGTTTCTTTTATGTAAAGATAATCAATTTCAACTTTAACTACTCTTACATTTTTGTTCGCTTCAATAAAATGCCCATCAGTCATTGCATCATAAATCTTGCCACCAATTTCAACTTTCCCCGCTGGTCTGCAAATTGTTTTTGTTAGACCAATCTTATTAAGTAGATTTGCATTAACATTTTCACCATAATTTGTAGGTATTGCAGTCCCACCTTCAATTATAGGTGTTTTTGATAAAAACCCATTTTTAGCAGATTTTGCAAATACTATAAATAACACGCAAATCGCCACAAGCACCAAAATTAAAAGTAGCAAAGTTTGAGTTAATGTAGCCCCCTCAACCGCTCTGGCAATAACACCCAAAACTAAGCACAAAATGCCCACAATTCCCGCAACTCCAAAGCCTGGCGTTAAACATTCAGCAATTACAAGCAACGCACCAGCAACGAGCAAAATTCCTGAAACCCATCCCATTTCGGCAAATAAATTAATAAATTCCTGCATCTATGTAACATCATCTCCTTTTTAGGTTCACTTTAATTATACACTACGCACCACAAAAAGTCAATATGCAAATTAAATAAAAATTCATAAATTTTAAATTTTGTCAAGCATTTTTACCACATTTTTAAATAACTATAAAAATTATTTACTTTAAGCACAAAGCACCACAAAAAAGCAGGTTTATCCTGCTTGTTCTTAAAACAAAAATATGAAATTAAACAAATTTACAAGTCCTTGTTATCTTTAATAAAGTCAATTAAATTTACATTTAACACGCCATCCCTTTTCTGCAATAACGGGTCTAACGTAAATAAATATTTAGGATAATTATCTCGTATATGCATAAATGGCTCGTATTCCCTATTAGCAGTCTTTTCTTCCATTATTGTCATTGCAACTTGTGCATAAAAATAGTCATCCCTTTTCCTTATTATAAAATCACACTCTAAGTTACCTATCTTACCAACACTAATTTGATAATTTTTCATTTTCAAATATGTGTACAAAATATTTTCCAATACTGGGCCGTAATTAATTCGTGTATCAACATTTGTCGCAAAATAAATTCCTAAATCTGCAAGATAATATTTTTGCTCACCCCTTAATGCCCTTTTAGACTTTAAATCAAATCTATTGCACTTATAAATAATTTTTGCATTTTCAAGTATTTCTATATATTTATTTATTGTTTCTCTTTTAATTGTTATGTTTTCATTTTTCTTAAAGTATTCTTCAATGCTAGACAAACTCATTGTTGCACCAAAATTATTAATAATAAATGTTTTTATCTTTTCAAATAGTGCAACATTTTTAATCTTTTTATGCCTCTTAATGTCTTTGTCCATTATTTGCTCGATAACATTAGAAATATATGTGAATTTATCTTCTTCATTATCAAACTCTAATATTTTAGGAAAACCACCAAATTTAATGTACTGCAAAAATTCTTCCATTGTATTATTTGAAACTTCTTTACCTAAAAATCTTTTCATTTCCAAAAATTCATAAAAAGTTAGCGTAAACATTTCAATTTCTATATATCTGCCAGTCAATTTGGTAGCAAGTTCTCCGCTTAACAAATATGAATTTGACCCAGTTATAAATATAGAACAATTTCCTTCTTCCCTATAAGCATTGACTAACATTTCATAATTTTGTACATTTTGAACTTCATCTATAAAAATATATTTAAAATCTTTATCTTCAATTTGCCTTGATAGCAAATCATCTAACTGCTTTATTGTTGTTACATCTATGTTTTCTTTCTTATCCAAATTTAAATAAATTATGTCCTTATCTAAAACACCTTGACTTTTTAAATCTTCCATAATAGATAACATAAAATAAGATTTTCCACACCTTCTTATCCCTGTTATAACTTTTATTAAATCTGATTTATAAAATCCCCTTACCTTTTGTAAATAATAACTTCTTTGATAAATTTTGCTATCCATTTATATCCTACCACCTTATTTTTTTAATGCTAACAATTTTTACTTACATAATAATATAACATATTTTTTTCAAATTTTCAACAGTTATGGGGGTATATTTTGTAATTTTTGCGTTAAATACCCCCATAACTCAGTTTATAAAAAGAATTTAATAAAACACAATTTTGTATTATTTACATATTTAGAAATAATTTTTATAAAGATTTTATCAATTTAAGCAAAAAGATATATGCGGGACTTGCATATATCTTTTTGTGTGTAGAATAAAATTTAAATTTATTTCAACTTTATTGCAATATTTAAAACGCACAAATGCTAGATTGGGACAAATTTAGCAAATTGAACACTTTTAAATTTACAATAAAAATTAAAATTTCTAGTATTTAGATAAATCAATTACATTGTTATGCATTTTCATTATCTTCATTTTCATATGAATCTTCTTGGATATCCATATCGAAATCTTCTGCCAAATCGTTTTCTATTGGCGTTAAAATTTTAGGTTCATCCTTTCTTACAACCATAGGCTCTATATTTTGATAACGCTTAAAGCCCGTACCCGCAGGAATTAATTTACCCAAAATTACATTTTCTTTCAAGCCAACCAAATGGTCAACTTTGCCCTTAACGGCAGCATCTGTTAAAACGCTTGCCTGTTCTTGGAATGAAGCAGCAGATAAGAATGACTCACTCTTCAATGATGCCTTAGTGATACCCAAAACTTCACGCTTAACTTGTGCAGGGATTCCACCCTCGCTCATAACTCTTTCATTTTCTTTATCAAGCGAATGAATATCAACAAATTCACCAGGGATAAGACTTGTGTCTCCAGCATCTTCAACCCTAACCTTTTTAAGCATTTGCTTAATAATGATTTCTATATGTTTACTATTAATTGAAATACCTTGACCATTGTAAACAGCAACAACTTCTTGCAACAAATATTCTTGCAATGCCTTGACACCCTTAGTCCTTAGCAAATCTCTTGGACTGATAGGACCTTCACTAAGTGCTGTTCCCGCCTCAATCGTAGAACCTTCCTTAACAATAACCTTAGAGCCGAATGGCAATAAATAAGTTGCATCACCATCACCAGAGTGAACAGTAATTTCAGCACGCCTATCAACATCTCTAATTGAAACCTTACCACCAACTTCTGATAAATAAGCCATACCCTTTGGTTGCCTTGCTTCAAAAATTTCAACAATACGTGGCAAACCTTGCGTGATATCCGAACCACCGACAATTCCCGCAGAGAAGTTCTTCATTGATAATTGCGTTCCTGGTTCACCAATAGATTGCGCTGCAATGATACCAACGGCTTCACCAACAGGGACAATGTTGTTGTTACCCATATTCTTACCATAACATTTAGCACAAACCCCGTGTTCACACTTACATGTAAATACAGTTCTAATTTCAACCTGCTTGATATCAGCAGCAATAATCTTATTTGCCATCTCTTCTGTTATCATTTCATTTGCTGGAACAATAACTTCATCAGTTTCAGGGTTCTTAACATCTTTAACTGCAAATCTACCAACAATTCTAGTCTTTAAGTCTTGAATAACTGTTCCATTCTTGCTAATCTCGCTTACAACTAAGCCCTTAACTGACTCGCCAAGAGTTGCAAAACAGTCATCATCAACAACCACAACATCTTGTGCAACATCAACCAATCTTCTTGTCAGATAACCAGATTCACTTGTTTTAAGTGCCGTATCCGCAAGAACTTTACGACCACCACGAGAGCCCATAAAGTATTCAATAGGAGAAAATCCTTGTTTATAGTTTGATTTAACTGGCACGTCAACTTTTTGCCCTGATGTATTTGCTACGATACCACGGATTCCCGCAACTTGGTTAAGTGATTCCGCATTTCCTCTCGCACCAGAGTCAACCATCATTCTAATTGGGTTAAATTCTTCCATTGATGGGATCATACTCTTTTCAATCTTCTCGTTTGCAGCCTTCCATATCTCAATGTTCTTATCTCTCTTTTCATTGATTGTGATAAGTCCACGCCTATATTGCTTTTCAATTTCATGAACCTTGTTTTCAGCATCTGCAACTGTTTCATCTTTAACAACTGAATCTCTATAATCATATAGACTGATTGTAAGTGAACCTAATGTTGAATATTTAAAACCTAAGTCCTTAATCTTATCAATCATTATAACTGTTTTAGTTGGTCCAATATGATTATATGAATTTTCAACTATTTGACCAATAACTTTCTTTGTTACTGGCATTTCAATTTCATACCTAAGCACATTTTCTTTCTTAGTTCTGTCAATATATCCAATACATTGGAAAACACACCTATTGAATAAAATCTTACCAACACTCGTTTCAACAAGTCCAGTTACAGTTTCGCCTTCAAACTCAGCACTTCTTCTAACTCTAATCTTCGCTTGCAAATCCAAATTTTGTGTTTGATATGCCATCATTGCTTCATCTTCACTAGAATAAGCATTTCCTTCACCCTTCGCACCAGGTCTATAAACTGTTAAGTAATAAACACCGATAACCATATCTTTTTGTGGGTTAATAATTGAACGACCATCACTTGGTTTCAAAATGTTGTTTGTTGAAATCATTATCGTTCTTGCTTCCGCCCTAGCCTCTAAACTTAGAGGAATATGAATAGGCATTTGGTCGCCATCAAAGTCCGCGTGGAAACCTTCACACACAAGCGGATGCAATTTAATTGCCCTACCATCAACCAAAATAGGTTCAAATGCTTGAATACCTAATTTGTGTAGCGTTGGTGCACGGTTAAGAAGAACTGGATGGTCTTTAATAACCTTATCTAGCACATCCCAAACAACAGGTCTTGTCTTATCTATCATTCTCTTTGCACTCTTAATGTTATGAGCAGCATTCATTTTAACTAACTCGTGCATAATGAATGGCTTAAATAATTCAAGTGCCATTTCCTTTGGAAGTCCGCATTGATACATTTTAAGTTCAGGTCCAACGACAATAACTGAACGGCCAGAGAAGTCAACACGCTTTCCTAGCATATTCTGTCTGAAACGGCCTTGCTTTCCTTTCAAAATTGCAGTTAATGATTTTAAATCTTTTTGCTTGCTATTTTGAACAGGTTTGCCCCTCTTACCATTATCAATTAAGGCATCAACCGCTTCTTGCAACATTCTCTTTTCATTTCTAATAATTACATCAGGCGCACCAATTTCCATCAACTTCTTTAATCTATTGTTTCTATTGATAACCCTTCTATACAAGTCATTCAAATCGCTTGTTGCGTATCTTCCACCATCTAATTGAACCATGGGTCTAAGTTCAGGTGGCAATACAGGGATAACATCCAAAATCATCCACTCAGGTCTGTTTCCACTCTTTATAAACGCTTCAACAACTTCCAATTTCTTGGCTGCCTTTATCTTCTTTTGTCCTTTATCCTTTGATACAATCTTCTTTAATTCTTCTCTTTCTTTGTCTAAATCAACATTCTTTAAAAGTTCCTTAACTGCTTCCGCACCCATTCCAACTCTAAAAGAATTTGAACCATACATTTCGCAAGCATCTCTATAATCTTTATCAGTTAAAATTTGCTTATATTCAAGTGGTGTGTTTCCAGCATCAAGCACAACATAACTTACATAATATAGAATTTGCTCTAAATGTTTAGGAGTTAATTCAAGAACTGTTCCAATTCTTGATGGCACACCCCTAAAATACCAAATATGAGATACAGGAGTAGCAAGTTCAATATGCCCCATTCTCTCCCTTCTCACTTTCTTTTGTGTTACTTCAACTCCGCACTTGTCGCAGATTACGCCTTTGTAACGAATTAATTTATACTTTCCGCAACGACATCTCCAATCTTGTGTAGGTCCGAAGATTTTTTCACAAAATAATCCATCTGGCTCAGGTTTTTGTGTCCTGTAATTCACTGTTTCAGGCTTTGTAACTTCACCATGAGACCACTCTCTAATCTTCTCAGGCGAAGCAATACTGATTGCTATTGAGCCTATATTGTTTAATTCAAACATTACTTTATCTCTCCTTATCCTTAATCATCATTTATATCATCAAAAAGTGAATCTTCATCAAAATTGAATGCCAAATCTTCTTCACTTGGAACAACTCCGCCATTGCTCTCTAAGTCCATATCATCTGTGCCTAAATCTAAATCAGTTAATTCAATCGTTTCTGTTGGACCACTTTCAATCTTAATATTGTTGATGTTGTCTTGTTCATCTGCTGATAATTGACCTAATGAAATTTCCTTATCATCTTGGTTCAAAATCTTAACATCTAGTCCTAATGCTTGGAATTCCTTAATTAAAACTTTGAAACTTTCTGGTATTCCAGGCTCTGCAATAGGATTACCTTCAACTATTGCACTATATGTCTTTTGTCTTCCTGCCACATCATCAGACTTAACTGTAACCATTTCTTGTAAAACATGAGCAGCGCCATAAGCATATAATGCCCAAACTTCCATTTCACCAAATCTTTGTCCACCAAACATTGCTTTACCACCAAGTGGTTGTTGCGTGATAAGAGCATAAGGTCCAGTGCTTCTTGCGTGCATTTTACTATCTACCATGTGGTCAAGCTTAATCATATATTGATAACCAACTGTAACCTTATTTTCAAAAGGTAAGCCCGTTCTTCCGTCGTAAAGCACCATCTTACCATCTTCAGGGAAATTGTTATCTTTAAGTAATTTTTGAATTTGATTATCTTTTGCACCATCAAAACAAGGTGTGCAAATCTTCCAACCCAAACTCTTAGCAACAAGCCCTAAGTGAGTTTCTAATAATTGACCTAAGTTCATACGAGATGTAACTGAAAGCGGATTCAATAAAATGTCAACAGGTTGACCATTAGCCATAAATGGCATATCTTCAACTGGCACAATTCTTGAAACAACACCCTTGTTACCATACCTTCCTGCCATCTTATCTCCGACAGTCAATTTTCTCTTTTGAGCAATAAATACTCTAACTAATTGATTTACTCCACTTTCAAGGGCATCTGCTTCATCTTTATTCTTACGACTAAACACTTGTACATCTACAACCACACCACCGTGCCCGTGTTGAACCCTAAGTGATGTATCTCTAACTTCTCTAACCTTTTCACTAAATATAGCACGAAGCAATCTTTCCTCTGGTGTCAATTCAACTTCACCCTTTGGAGTAACTTTACCAACCAAAATGTCACCCGTATCAACTTCTGCACCAATTCTAATGATTCCGTTTTCATCCAAATTTTTAAGTGCATCTTCACCAATGTTAGGGATATCTCTTGTAATTTCTTCATCACCCAACTTTGTGCCTCTACATTTAATCTCTTCAACCCTTAAATTGATTGATGTAAATATATCTTCTTTTGAAATTCTCTCGCTTACAACAACAGCATCTTCATAGTTATATCCATCAAAGTTCATAAATGCAACAAGCATATTTCTTCCAAGTGCAAGTTCTCCATTATCAGTTGAGAAACCATCCGCCAAGACATCGCCAACATTAACATAATCACCAGTGCTGACAATAGGCTTTTGATTATAGCAAGTTTCATTATTTGATTTAGCAAATTTAACCAAATCATATACATCTAACTCGCCAGATTGCCTTAAAACTCTAATTTGATTTGCATCAACATAATCAACTGTTCCCGCATTTCTAGCAATAACCATCGCACCACTATCACAAGCAACTTGATATTCCATTCCCGTTCCAACAAGTGGAGATTCAGTTTTAATAAGAGGAACTGCTTGTCGTTGCATGTTTGAACCCATAAGAGCACGGGCTGATTCATTGTTCTCAATGAAAGGAATAAGTGATGTTGCAACTGAAAGCGTTTGATTTGCTGCCAAATCTAGGAAATCAACCTTGCTTGCATCAACTTCAACAATTTCATCTCTATATCTGCAAACAACACGCTTGTTTACAAGTTTTCCATCTTCACCTATTGGTTCAACCGCTTGTGCAAGATAGAAATCTTTTTCATCTTCCGCTGACATAAACACAACTTCATCTGTAACAACGCCAGTTTCTTTATTCACCTTTCTATAAGGGCATTCAATAAATCCATATTCATTTACTCTTGAATAGCAAGCAAATGAGTTGATAAGTCCAATGTTTTGTCCTTCTGGTGTTTCAATAGCACAAACCCTACCATATTGAGTGTAGTGAATATCTCTCACTTCTGCACCCGCTCTCTCTTTCTTGATACCGCCAGGTCCAACAGATGACAACTTTCTCTTTTGCGTTAAGCCTGAAATTGGGTTTACTTGATCCATAACTTGACTTAGTTGAGAAGTTGCAATAAAACTCCTAAGTTCTTTGTTTATGTGCCTTGCATTCATAACGCTAGATGGCATAAGATTTTCCATATCTTGACTTTGCATTGATTCTCTTACATTTGATGCAAGTTTATTTACACCACTTCTAAATGCATTTTGCAAAAGTTCTCCCGCTGGAGCAACTCTACGATTTTCAAGGTTATCAATGTTATCCTTTTCACCTATGCCCGCATCCAAACCTAAATGATAAGAAATTGTTGCCAAAATATCTTCCATAACCAACTTATCAGTTATAACTAATTTATCAACATTTTCATTAACTGCACCAATCATTTGCTCTTTTGTTGTGCAATCCTTAATTAAATCTTTAAGTGCAGGATAATAAACCAACTCGTTTAAATTAAGTTCATCCGCACTGCATCCAATAATCTCGTGTGCAAATACATGGTTATTTCCCATTTGTCTTAATCTAACGCCATTTACAACAACATCAACCACATTTATTCCACTGTGTTGAATCTTATAAGCAGCATCTTCACTTATCACTTCGCCTGCACCAACCAAAAGTTTGCCGTTTACTTTAATATCATCGGCAGAAATTAAATTCTTAATTCTATATGCAAGATTTAATTTTTTATTAAATTTATAACGACCAACCCTAGCCAAATTATAATATTGATGAGTAAAGAAGATATCATCAATGTATTGTCTTGTTGCTTTTGCATCAGGGACATCGTTTGGACGCATCTTTCTAGCAAGTTCAATCAAACATTCTTCTTGCTCTCTCATCCCTTCTTTTTCAAGACCTGCAACAATTATCCTGTTTTCCTTACCAAAGATTTCTTCTATCTCTTCATTTGTGTAACCAAAACATTTCATAAATGAAACAAGTGAAATCTTACTTCCTCTATCAATGATAACCTTTAATGTATCCGCACTGCTTTGCTCTAACTCAATCCAGTTACCTCTTGTAGGAATAACTTGACAACTAAATAACTCTTTACCAGTCTTATCTATCTCACCAGTGAAATAAACACTAGGAGAACGAACAATTTGGTTTACAACAACTTTTTCAACACCATTAGAAATGAAAGAACCTTCTTCTGTCATATAAGGAATATCACCTAAGAAAACTTCTTGCTCTCTTCCTTCCCCAGTTTCAGTCAAAACAAGCCTAACTCTTGCCTTTAATGGCACGCTGTAAGTTGTCCCTCTCCTTTTACATTCTTGCTTGTCAACAGCTGGTTTTCTATCAACATGATAATCTAAGAAAAATATCTTTGCCTTTCCAGCATAGTCATTGATAGGTGAAAACTCATTCAAACATTCGCCAATGCCTTCATCTAAAAACTTTTCATAACTAGTTTTAGGCAATTCAAGCAAATCTGTGCTTGGCAAAATCTTTTTTACTCTAGCAAATGAATATCTTTCAACTTTACCAAACTTAACCTTATTCAAGCCCTCAAATAAATCACTCATAACGCTTTTTAAACTCCCTATAAATTTTTTACAACTTTAAATGATGATTTTTATTTATTAAAACTAATGCCAAATAATCAAATTAAATTGCTAAATTTTTAAATCTAAACAAATTGAATAAAATTTTATCAAATTGAGCAAATTTATAATGATAGCAATTTAACCAAACAAAAAGGTTTATTGCCAGCACAAAACAGTTTTAACAAATATTTTTGTCCATACATTCTAAAAAGCGGAAAATAAAGCAAAATAACCGCTAAAAATATGTATAAACTGAAGATTTAAAATAAAACTTTATGCAATAAACCTATAAACATTTAACAACATTTGCATAAAATGAACCATTTTATTTAATATATGTCAAATGGACAAACAGTAGCAATATATAGCATTCCCAAAACGCAACAACTTTTAAAAACTTTTCAAAATCCACATTGGTAAATTAAATTTATCTTTCTTAAACTTCGCCTAAATTTCAACCTAAATTTATAGTTTAACATAAGCAAATAAATTAGCAAATTCAATTTAAAAAGCAAAAATTTTAAAAAATTTTTAAGCAAGTCTAAAAGTCTAAAAAAGCAAAAGCCCTATAACAACGACAAAAAGGCACAATAACTGTGCCATTTTTAAATTTATTGTGCTTTCCCTATCTTTTTTTGTTCCAACAACCCCATCACTTTGCAACTTTTTACCATATTATCATTATTTTACCACAATTTTTCCCACCTGTCAAGCAAATTTTAAAAATATTTTTGCCAAATTGCAAATTAACATTTTTACTATTCTTTTCTTAAAATATCAAGCGGATTTAAATTAAATGGACAATTTATATATAATGCTTCTTGTACATTTTTTGCTTCCACAACTTCTTCGCCATTCATATTTACAATCTTCTCAATTTTGAAAGTTTTATTAAAGTTTTCATCTGGCGACAATATCTCTAGCTCATCACCAACAACAAATTTATTTCTTTGTTCAACTTTAACCATTCCATCTTTCGTTTGTTCCAACACAACTGCCATAAATGTGGTTTTTTGAACAGGCATTGATGTTTCAATGCACTCTTTCTCTTCCTTAATGTTATTCTCGTTAGGTCTATAAAATCCTGTTGTATATTTACGATGACTTGCCTTTGTAACTTCATTTTTAAGTTCTTCGCTAACTTCCTTTTCACCCCTGTTATATGCATCTATTGCACGCCTATACGCATTTACAATAGTCGCAACATAATAAGGTGATTTCATTCGCCCTTCTATTTTAAAACTTGTTACGCCCGCATCCATAAGTTTTGGTAAATGCTCTATCATACACAAATCTTTTGAATTTAATATATATGTGCCACGCTCATCTTCTTCAATAGGATAAAAATTTTCATCATCCTTTCCCTTCTCGCTTATAGCATATTGCCACCTGCACGCCTGAACACAAGCCCCACCATTGCTATCTCTACCAGTAAAATAATTGCTTAACAAACATCTGCCACTATAACTTATGCACATTGCTCCGTGAACAAAACTTTCAAGTTCAGTCTCAGGTTTCAAGCACTTTCGCATCTCCTCAATCTCTTTCAAACTTAACTCTCTTGCTAAAATCAACCTGCTTGCGCCAAAATCTTCAAAAAATTTGGCACTATAATTGTTTGTTATGTTCGCTTGCGTGCTTATATGAATAGCCAAATTAGGCACAACTTGCTTAGCAAAATAAGCAACGCCAATGTCCGCCACAATAATTGCATCCGCACCAATCTTTTCCAAATATTGCAAATATTCTTTTAAACCCTCAAAATCTTTGTTATGTGCAATAATATTGACTGTAATGTAGCATTTCTTATTTAATGAATGTGCATAATTTATATATTTCTCCAATTCATCTTCTTCAAAATTATCACTAAACGCCCTAAGCCCATATCTCTTACCCGCAAAATAACACGCATCCGCACCAAAATGGAATGCGGTTTTCAACTTTTCTATATTGCCCGCAGGGGCTAACAATTCAACCATTCTTTCTTATCTCCTTTGTCAACTTTCTTTATGTTAATGCTTTTTATTATAACTATTTCACTTTTATTTTCTTAATTTAAAACCATTTAAACCTTTTACGCAACAATAAAAAGGCAAAATAATTTTTTATTAATTAAAAATGCATTTATAATTTTTATTTATTTGATTTTCCTTGAAACGCTAACGCCATCTCCAATATTGTAAATTTTAGTTTCCAACCTTTCATCGTTTTCAATCTCTTTTAAAAATTGCCTTAAATTATTTACAATAGTTCTATAACGCCTTTCAGGTTCACCCGCCTTGCAAACAAGCCCCCTAAAAAGCACATTATCTGCAAAAAGCAGACCGCCAATATTTAAACAATCTATAAGTTTTTCCTTATAATGCAAATATTGTGCTTTTGGTCCATCCAAAAAGATAAAATCAAATTTATCATTGCAATTATCAATAAATTCCTTTGCATCACAATTTATAACCTTAACCCTATCCGCCAAACCTTGCCTAGCAAAATTTTCAGTTGCTATTTTTGCACTTTGCTCATTCTTCTCAACCGTAACCAATTTGCCACCACAGTTTGTTAAAATTAAACTGCCAGAATAACCAATCGCCGTGCCTATTTCTAAAATTTTTTTAGGTTGTTCACTTTTAATCGTTTCAATAAAAAACTTTGCAGAATCATCCAAAATAAGTGGATAACCCAATTCTCTACCATATTTTAATATTTCTACAATCTCGTCTTCCATTAATCCATCAACCCCTTTTCAATAGGCAACATAATTTTTAAATTTAAACTTTTTTGCATAAATTTATTACACCAATATTATAGCAAATTTATTCAATAAAATCAAGCACAATTTGTTTTTTATTCCACCATTTATTTTTTGAAATTCGCTTGACAAAATTAAACTAATAAGTGTAATAGTGGATAAAATATAAAAGGTGGTTATAAAACGACCACTTTACATTTAAAATGGAAGAAGGTTTTACAGAGGAAGAAATAGCTAACAAACTTTCTTCTCTATAAGAAATAGCAAAGGAATACTTACCCAAAATAAATGTGGTAAATAAATTTGAAAAAGGCATTAAAGTTACAGGTTTAACATTCATGCCTATTCCACTTACAATGATATGCACTCTAATTTGGGCTTCCGTTGCAGTGCTTGGAGCATTTGCCTTAGCTTGCACGGTTGCAGGATTTTGCTTAATCACGACAATCAACATTGCAGGGCAGGGCTTATCCCATATATGCCATACTTCCCCGCACTAATGGTTGGCATTTCTTTATTTGGACTTGCAATCCTATCCGCCATTGACACATTCTATTTGTTTATGTATGCTAAGCAATGGGGAAAAATTTACCTAAGATGATGCGAAAATATAGCAAACGACAGCCACTATCCACAAATTTCTAAGCACCCAAAAATATCCAAAAAGACATCTACAAAAATTAAATTTATAACAATGATAGGGCTTGTGTGCTTTGTAACCGCTCTTTTAATCGGTTTCATTTCGATGTGCATAGCATCATCTAATTCAATGCAACCTTGGCACATTTGGCATTGATTCAAATAAAAAGAATAAATAAATAGTAAAAATAATAAAGCAAAAAACTGAAACGACTTCAATTTACTGTCATTTCAGTTTTTTATTATTTCTTAAAATAATTACTTATCCTATCTTTTAATGATTCCAACTGAGAAACCAAAGAAGAAGAATTATTTGTAATTTTTGAATAAGCAGATTGAACTCCATCCTTAATAAAATCAATTCCGCCACCGAGTGCGCCAGAAACTCCCCCACCTTTCACACTCTCCTCATAAGAAGATTGTAATTTTAAAAGAATTTCATTTGCTAATAAATTTGCACTATTTAAATTATTTTTTATTTCATCTATTTTAACATCAATAGAAATCAATACTTCTTGAGCAAGAGAATTGATAGAACCAACAGGGTTATAAATAAAATTAGATATACCAGCAACAACACTTAAAAAAGAATTTATTGCTAATTGCTTCAACTCGCTACATGTTATTATCCCACCATTTTTTAAATATTTATCTCCATTAGAAGAAATTTTAAATGTAATCGTGTCGTTCCCATTTTCCACAATGTCAGTTATGACAAAATTAGAAGAAAAACCATCACTATAAGTCAACTTTAACCTACCACTCTCGGTTGCCGTGCCTAAACTTTTGCCCGCCTTTATGTAACCATTGTAATCAGTTAAATCATATCCACCGCTACTGAACACAAACATTTCGTAAAGCCCAGACTTTTTATAATCCAAGTTACCTTTCATTTGCTTGTTTATCCTATAAACTAAAAGCCCAGAGCCGTTGACACGCCTTTCAAATGTTTTAGAACTTTTTCTATACTCAATATAGAATACATCACTATTTCTATTGCCAAAACTGTACGCTATTATTCCCTTGCTTGCTGTATTCACATTTAGCGTATATGTTCCATCCGCCACTATACTCTCAACTTCACTCACTACACTATCATTGCTTTTAGATGAACCTATCCAACCTAAAGACTGCCTAGAATATGCACTTAAAGACACATTTCCATTATATGTTTCACTCATTACATCGTAAGTCTGTACAACGTTCTTCCCATCATTGCTATAAAGGTCGCTAAGCCCCAACATATGCAATGATTCGTGGCAAAGAGTTGGCACATCTGCTTTGTTATACGGCAAAGTCATAAGCGGACCAACAGCATATGCGTGTGGCCAAGAAACTTGCCCCGATGTACCCCTTCTACAAGGCAGTAAATTACACTTAGCATTAACAACCCCATAATCACCACTAATTAAAGTCGCATTTCCTTTCCACCTTGCACTCTCCCATAAAAGAGTTTCTTCTATTAAATTTTTTCCAACTTCATCTTCAAAATAACTTAGCGGTTTATCCAAGTTGCAAAGATATACATTTGCCCATACATCTAACTTTCCCTTAGACATCTCACTATAAAACTCGTGAACACTTAAAAAATCATTATCTATATTTTCATTAAATCTGTTGCAAAAGTCATTAGCAAGTTTATCATCAAATGTAATCGCATCATTCGCATTGATTAATACAACTTCTATAATCCACTTCTTATTCGCCACAGGTTCAACCGCTTCAACAGCCTTCAAATCTAGCAAATTAAAATTATCTACATCAATGTTTTTTATATATTCATTTAACTCTAAAAGTGCCTGTCCAATTTCTTCTTCAGTTACTACACTTTTCGCATCTCCACCTTCCGTATAAACTTCCCCTGCATTTATCTTTTCACCTTTAAAACTTTGCCCCTGCAAGCCACATATGCATAAAGTTGCAACAATTAAAGCAAAAATAGATAAAATTAGCATTATATTTTTATAATTCTTCACCTTTAACTTCACTCTTCCCATAAAGCCACCTTTTAAAATTTAAAGCATTTTTCTTATAGTTTTTAAACTAAACACTATAATAAATTACTAATTTAATTGCATTATTGTAAAATTTAGAAACTTCATCGTCATCCCCAACATCAGCACAATAACCGACATAAAGAGTAAATGAATTATTTTTATCAAGCACAACATTAACATTTTCAGCACTTTGAACAAGTTCGCCCGTTTTTGAATAAGTTGCATAAAAACCTATATCACTGTTTGCTGTAAAACTTAAACTCGTGTTTTTCGTGCTAGAAATTGTTGCCACGCCCTTAGGCACTGTAAGTTTATAATATTTATCATTATCATTTGCAACCAACTTAAAATCTCCAGACCCGTTTATGATATCACTACCATAAAATGAATAAGATTTATTTCCAATTTTAATTGAAACATATGGCTGAGTGTTAAACGCAACATTTATCGTGTAAGTTCTTGTAACGCCACTTTGCGATTCAACTTTAATTGTTATATAATTGTTGCCCGTTCCACTATTTACCAAAAATGCCGTAAAATTTTTACCATTCTTATCCGCTAAACCTATGCAATTTGATGAAACAAAATAGCGAGTATAATCATATACAAAAGACAACTGAATAGGCGTTCCTTCTAAACAATCAGTGATAACCGCCACACTTTCCGCATTAAATGATAAGAAATCCATGGCCATCGCATCGTCATCTTCCGTTTTCTTCATTACAACTGCTATAAATTCTGTGCTAGATACCGCAACATCAAAATTAACAAGTTCAATCTCTGTTTCATGCACAACATTTTGCTTTTCATCAAGTATTGATAAAATTATTCTATTTTTGCTTAATGCCTTATTTTTAACACTAAATGAATAACCTTCATAACCATCTTCAAAAACAACAGTAAAATCGCTTAATTCAATTTTTGTTGAAATAGGCTTATGTACTATATATCTGTCTTCAAATATATCATATTCCGCTTCCACATCAACTACCTTTAAACTAGATATATAATCACATGCAAATGTGCTTAAATCGCCAACTATAACAACAAACTTAAACAATAGTGCAGTCGTGTCGCTTGTCAACTTTAAAGTAAAAGCATTAAGTCCATCACTTACATAATAATAACCATAATCCGTGCCACCGACATAGTTTCTAACTTGCCCATCAACATACATTTGCATTGTATAAATGTCGTTATAAGCACCTAAATCAATAAAAATCTTTTTTGTGCCACTATTTAAATTGATTATCCTTGAATATAATGTCTGCCCATTTATTGTCATTTCGCTTAAAGCATCTTCAAAAAATGAATCATCACATTTTACATCAACGTAGAAAGATTGAATTGTTTCTTCACTTACAAAATCTTCTTCCTCAATTATCTCTTGATAAACAATATCAATGATAAGCTTAGATTCTTTTTCAAAGGCATTTCCCATAGATGAGCCACCGCTATCCTGCCTTACATAAGAAACATAATTTTCAGGCAACCCAACACTAAATTGATTTATCTTTTTAGGAACAACAAGTTCACCATTTTTCGCACAATAAGTGTCGTTTGTCGCCCTTACAAACTCAACACCATTCACAAATAATGAATTGATGTAACTATATGTATATAGACCTAGATTCTTTGAATAAACTAAATCGGCTTCCATTCCTTTTTGCATATATTGTTGCCTATTGTAAACCAAAATCTTAACATCTTTGCCAGTTTGCAAATAATGCGAAAATTGAATTTGCTTTGTAAATGTTACTTCTATTGCATTCAAACAATCTAACTCGTTTTCTTTAGCCTCGCAGCAACTCCACTTTAAATAACCTAAATGTTTCCCTTTGCTTGAAGATTTGCACGCCTGCCCAACCTCTCCATTACAACAACTATAAACCAATTTCCCACTATGAGAGTTTACATCCGCACTTTCACCACCAAAAACCAAAATATAATCTTTACCAACCGTAACACTTATATTTACAAGTTCAACATCATCCTTAAACTCTAAATAATCTGTTTTATTTATGTCTATTGCATTATTATTTACTTTAAATCCGCTTATATATTCATTTTCATCCTTATCCCAAACTTTCACAGTAAAAGTTGCAAATTTATTTTTATAAGAAACCTTAACAGTTTTCTCACCACTGCTCTCGCTATCAAACCCAACAATCTCTACGCCATAAGAAGAATAATCACCATTAAGAAAAATCTTTTCTCCTTCACCATAATTGTACACAGTTAAAATATATGCATTTGTTAAATCCAAACTTTCGCCAAGTTGATAATTTACTTTATCAATCCCATGCAATGTTACACCAGTCAAAACTCTTGCAATAATCTCAACCTTAAAACTACACTCAAAGCCTTTATATTTTACAATAACTTCACATTCCCCAGCAACTTCACTGGAAAACCCAGTTATCTCCACACTTTCATCTGTTAAACCCACACTTGTAGGCGTCATTTGCTCATCAACAATATAATCATATGCAATTTGCAATCTTCCACCGCTTACATCAAACTCTTCGCCCAATTTATAAGAAGTTTTTGTAGGTTTAATAAGCGTAACAGATAAAATAGTCGGCTCAACAACCATAACATTAAAAGTGTCTTGAAAACCTAAATATTTAACGATAATCTCCTTTACTCCACCTGTAACGCTATCAAACCCTTCAACCACAACATCCTTATTTGTGAATTCAATTTGATTAGGCACAATATCTTTCGGAACATCAGCGGATAAATTAGAATAACTTAACAATATTTTGCCACCATCAAGCAACAAATCTTCTCCAAGTCTATATTCCACTTTTGTTGGTGCAACCACACTTATTGCCATAAGTTGCACATCGTAAACAGTAACATCAAAACTACAAAATCTTCCTAAATAGAATATATCTATATTTTTTATGCCCGCACTATCAAAAGAATATTGCCCTACAACAACATCGCTATGCAATAAACTTATCTCACCAACACTGCCATCAACAAAGGTAAGTTGCAAAATTCCACCACTTAAATCTATCTTTTCATTTAATATGTAATTAGTCCTAAACTCGCCAGCAACACTTATCTTATCTACTTCTTTCGCTACTGTTACAACAAAAGATGCACTTAAATAATCTTTATAAGAAATTGTAATGGTATATCTTCCGCTAACAGTTTTGTCAAATCCGCCATAATCAACTGTATATATACAATCAGATGACTCACTTGACCCGCTTGTTAAAGTTATCACACTGCCGCCTTTCTTAGCCTTAACAATTAACCCGCTTAAATCTAGATCTTCATTATAATTTAACTCAGTTTTAACATTAGTCGTATCAATTATAACCTTACCAACATCTCCAAACCATGTACATCCAGCAAATAAAGCACTAATGCAAATTATAAATGTCAATAAGCAAATATGTTTTTTCATTACAATTTCCTTTTGTTTAGTTTATTTTTATTACTTGTATTTTACCATATTAAATAACTTTTGTCAAACAATAACCAAATTATCAAAAAAAATAGCAAATATCAAATTTAAATTATTCATTGCACCAGATTTAATATTTGAAAAAGTGTTTACAAACAAATCAGTTTCACAAAAATCACATTAAAATAACACAATATAACTCAATTTTTTATTAAAAGCAAGTGCAAAATGTCACATAAGTTAGTTTATCCATAAATGCAGAAATATTAACTTAAAATTAATTATAAGCACATTAATATTCAAAACATTGTTCGCAATATTCCAAAAAAGCAAATACAATGCACCCCTTTCCACAACAAACCCCACATTAGATTAAAACATAAATGAATACAACGGATTGAAAAAATAAAGACAAACCCAAACACGCAAAAAAGTTTTACATTAAAAAAACGAAACACAACAAAATTATGGCATAACAATTAGAAAAAGCCGTTGTCTAAACAAAAAAAATAATTGCAGTGAGTTGTGTAACCGTTGCTTTTTGTGCAAATATGCTTATGGTTTCCGACAAAGTTAATGGAACAAAAAAAGACATATACATTACACCAACTAAAAAATCTACTATTGCAATGTCATATTATTTTGCCTCATTATTTGCCACATTGCTTGTTGCACTCGTTGGCACACTTGTATGCTTTATCTATATTGGGACAACGGGTTGGTATATGTCATTTGGAGATATAGTTTTAATTTTTATAGATTTATTTATGCTTAGTCTATTTGGAACAGCATTATCTTCAATAATAAATTGTTTTCTATCATCACAAGGTCAAATATCTGCTGTTGGGACTATTGTTAGTGCTGGATATAGTTTTATATGTGGAACTTATATGCCTATATCTCAAATGGGCTTGGTTATTCAAAATATTTTAGCATTTTTGCCAGGTACATATGGGACATCTCTACTTAAATATCATGCTTTGGATGACGTATTTAGAGAAATGTCTAAACAAGAGATTTCTGCTATTCTGCTAATGTTACATCTAGCATAAAAGATAATATTGACTGCAATTTATACTTTTTGGCAATCAAGTAAGTGTTGGAACCATGTATGGAATTATGATAGGCTCAATAATTTTGCTTATCGGTGCTTATATACTTATAAGTGTATTAAGAGCCAAAAAGAAAAAATAAAAATTTTAAAGCAAAAAAAATACTGGGACGCCCCAGTATTTTTACTTCTTAAAAATTAAAATAGCTTTTGCACCAAGTGTAATTGTTGTGGAAATTAAGGTATATCCTTCTTTTTCCATTTCGTTACATTTGTCTTCAATTTTCTTTGCCATTTTCTTTGCTACGGGCGTGTAGCCAATTATTTCTGTTTTATACATTATATTTCTCCTTTTTTAATATTTCTTTTACGATTATATATATTTATAAGTCCTTTTATAACTAATATAATTCCAACCAGTAAAATGCCAATAGCAAGCCCGAGTAGAACTCCATCGCTAAAACTTCCGAAATGGGAAGAACCATCTCCAGCAAAATAATTATAGCACAAATATAATATTATCCCAAAAATAAACAAAGCAATTCCTGTAATAAAATTTTTCATTGTCATTTACTCCTAACTAATTAGTTAAAGTATACTTTTTATAGTCCTAGTTGATATTAGTGCTTACCTATTAATTTCACTAATTATATTTTCCAAACTAGAAAAATTTACAAAGTTTACTTTTTGCTTGTAAGTAGCTATCACTTCTTTATCTTCTGACATTTTCTTTTCTTCTGATAGTCTTTTTGTTTTTTCATAAACCAATTTCATTATTATTTTATGTATAAAACTCAACTTTGAATAGTCCATTCCACCTCTTAAATGATAGATATTTGCTTTTTCGTATATTTCAACTGGAAGTTGTCTTTTCATGCTATTTTCTATTTTGATTACATTTTCTTTTTCCATAGGATCTGCCAATCCAACTGTAGCAATTATAATTTTTTTATTTTCGCAATTAGTTATTTTTTTTAAAGTTTTAGTCATTCCTAAAACTCCTCCAGCATATAATGCTCCTATATATACAATTGTTTCGTATTCATCAATATTTTTTATGTCTTTATAACTCTCCGCTTTGATATTGGTCTTTTTTGACAATTCCATTGCATATTGTTTTGCAGTACCATATTTAGAACCATATATTATTATTTTCATGATTTTATTCTCCTCTACAAACTATTATTTATCTATTTTTTCCTTATATTATCTTATCACCAATTTGAATAATTGTGTAAGAATGTTTATATTCTCTACAAGCAGTAAGAATAAACATTACCAATGTTATTAAGCAAAAAGATGTAATTATTGAAAAAATTAAATTATGTTTTCTCATTATATTTATCCTTTTTTCTATTAAAAATTTTTATTCGTTGCCAATCGAGTAAAAATCAAGAGCCTTGCAACTTTATATATGTAGTATATCATAAAATATTAAAATCTGTATACAAATTTTCAAATTTCTATTTAAAATTTTTTAGTCGTTGCCAATCAGTAAAAAATTAAGGACATTACAACTTCATAAATATAGTATATCATATATTCATTATAAATTTTGTGATAATTTTGAATTTTTATAACTTATAAGAATATGAGTTGGAACAAATACAATGGCAAAAAATATTAGCAAAATGTTTTGTAACATTATTCCACTAAATATAAATATTATTGAAGGTAAAATAGATAAAGCTAAAGACTTAATAAGCATAGATTTTTTCCAAAAAACAATCCAGAATAAAAGATATAAAAATACTAGTGTAAAGTTTACAATTATGTAAACCAACTTTGCATTGTTAAACCAAAAATTAAAATATGTATATGGTACATTAACCATCATAAAAATAAAGCAACCATATCTACCAACTTGCTCCAATATTTCAACTTTTTTATTTTTATAAAGGTTGTTAAAACCATCTTTATTTGCTAAAGCAAACACTACATTTGGAATCATAATAAGAATTATAACAAATAAACCTATATAATTAAATATACCCATATCTTCTCTCCTTTTGAATTTATGTTTTGGCTTATTTTATCACATAAATTATAAATAGTGTATCATATAAATCAAAAACTTGTATATATTTTAAAAATAATATAACAATAACTCAATTTATGTTGGGTTATTTTTTCTTGTGAATTTTTTTAAAGAGTTCAAATGCTGGACTCTTGAAATTGATAAAATAAAACTACAAAATAATTTTCTCTGAATTGTAAAGTTAAGTGCAACAAGGTAAATGAAGTTAAAGTATAAACTATGTAATGTTAAAATTTAAGCAAATTAAACAAATTTGCTCTAAAATTAACATTTTAGCGACACAATTTGAAATAGGCGTCGTTTATATCAAATACAAAAATAAATTTTTGTGCTTGCTTAAACTTCCTATATTATAAGATAATTACCATTTTCTTTACTGTTTAGGGTACTCTAAACAGTTACCTTTGTCAAGCGTTTTATTTCTTTTTCAAATAATTCGTGCGAACTTTTATAGTTTAATATCCTTCTAGGCATATTGTTTACCCACGTATCGCTTTTTCTAATTTAAATTTTGTTATTTCTTTTATTGTTATATTCTTCTTTATCTTTCTTCTTGTCATTCCATTAAAGTACTCATTTGGTCCCCTTTCAAATGAACTATACGCATGTGCATAATATGTCTTTACTTTGTATTTCTTTTCTATCTCTTCCCATCTTACAAATTCACTTCCATTGTCAAATGTTGTTGACTTCATTACTTCATTAAATTTGCTCTTAAATATCTTTTTCATTCTGCCTACTATTTGTT
>DJPS01000030.1:357-13319 GCA_002438625.1 Christensenella sp. UBA6406 | reverse complement strand
CAATTAAGAATTCAGTGCCATATGGGAAAATGGGCGAGAATATGGCGGATTTGAGCGGTAGCGAGATAGATAAGGCGGTTAAGATTTATAGAAGTGCTTATGATTTAAGTGGAGAGAATGGGTTAAGTAGATAAGCAAAGTTAGTGAAAAGCGTTAAATTAAGGTAAAGGCGGGAAAAGTAAGAATGAATAAAAAGCCATTAGATGTTAATGTTGTGTTAGATTTAATTATGCAAGTTTTAATAAATACACAATCATTTTTGCAAACTGCCCAAACGGCGGACAAGCAATATGGGAATGAGGTTGTTGAGTTTGATAAGGTGGCGGAGATTGTAGAGAAATACAGGAAGCAAAAGTTGCTTTATGGTGTGGAAGTTAATGGAAACGTTTTCTATAATTTTGAAGACGTTTTGAAAATTAATTTAAAGAATGATTTTTCTCCATACGATTTAATTGAAATTGCTCTTGCCTTGCTTTTAACGCAAAATAGAGCGGTGGTTTTTGTTAAATGTCTAAATAAAAGTTATAGTTTAGATTTAATTATAAATTTATTAATTAAATTTGCAGATAGTTTAAAAGTTAATGAAAATTACATAGAATTTAACCGCTATGATGCTAGAAAAAAAATAAAGTTTGATTTTGAGTTTAACAAAGTTGAAAACAAAATAATGTACGAAAGAAAAAGTTTGCAAATAGAATTTGATTATAATCTATTTTTAAAATCATATAAAATTGAAAGTGGTGAAAATTTTAAAAATAAAGAAAGTAAAGCAAAAGTTACAGAGAATAATAATTAATCAAAATAATTTTAAATGTAAATTAAGCAATCATATTTAATTGTAAATGTTTAAAATGGTTGCTTTTTTATGTAAATTTTGGTATAATAAATTCAATTTAAGAAATAGAATAAAAATTGATAAAGATTAAAGGAAGATTAGAAATAGTTATGGATAATTTAAAGTTAGCAAATTTATTGTTTCCTAATGTAAAAGATTGTGCGGAATATGAAAAGGAATATAAAAAGAGAGATTTAGCGGACGGAGCAAAAGTTACAAGGTTTGCCCCAAGTCCAACGGGGTTTGTGCATATAGGTGGTTTTTTCACTGCACTTATAAATTATTTAGTTGCAAGGAAAAGTGGTGGTAAGTTCTTTTTAAGAATTGAGGATACAGACCAAGAGAGAAAGGTTGAGGGCTCTGATAAGTTGATTGTTAGGGTTCTTAGCGATTTTGGTGTGGAGTTTGATGAGGGCGTTGATATAAACGGCAATCAATTTGGTGATTATGGTCCATATGTGCAAAGTGAAAGGATGGACATATATAAATCATATGCAAAGAAGTTGGTAGCGGAAGGGCTTGCATATCCTTGTTTTTGTGGTGAAGATGAAGCGAAAGAGATAGAAAGGGAGCAAGCGGAAGACAAAAGCGAAAAGCGTGGTTATTTTGGTAAATATGCAAGATGTCGCAATTTAACATACGAGCAAATTGAAGAAAAAGTGAAAAGTGGGTTGCCGTTTGCGATTAGGCTTAAATGTCAAAAGCAGTTGGGCGATAGGTTTAAGTTTAAGGATTTGGTTAAGGGCGAAATTGAGATGGATGCGAACATAAACGATGCGGTTATATTAAAGAGCAACGGATTGCCACCATACAATTTGGCACACGCAATAGATGACCATTTAATGCAAACTGGCATTGTGATTCGTGGGGAAGATTGGCTTAGTGCGACAAGTGAGCATTGTCAAATTTTTGAGGCGTTGGGGTTTGATAAGATTCCATATGCACATTTGCCACAGCTAGAGAAACTGGATGGAAATTCTAGGCGTAAGTTGTCTAAGCGAAAGGATGCGGAGGCAAATGCATCAGTTTTCTTTGAAGAAGGTTATCCAAAGGAAGCGGTTGTTGATTATTTAATGACATTAATCAACAGTGATTTTGAGCAGTGGAGAGCGAAGAATAGAAAGGCAAGTTTTTTAGATTTTGATTTCAAATTGAATAAAGTTAGCAAGAGTGGTTCGCTATTTGATATGGTTAAACTTAACGATGTGAGTAAGAATGTAATTGCATATATGACAATAGATGAATTAATACAAAATATTGTTTTGTACTGTGAAAAATATGGCGAAGAATTGAAAGTGCTTTTAAGTTGCGAAGAAAATAAAAATAGATTAAAATCAATTTTATCTATTGATAGGGGTGGCGAAAAACCAAGGAAAGACATTGCAAAGTTTAGCGAAATTAAAAGCGTATTTGGTTACATTTTTGATGATGTATTTTTCAATTTTAATGCTGAAAATTTTGAAATGGATAAAGAAAAATATTCAAGCGATTTGATTAAAGAAGTTGCGGAGCATTATTTATCTATATATAATGATAGTGATGACAAGTTGCAATGGTTTGCAAATATAAAGCAAAATATTGAAACGATTGGGTTCGCAAGTGATATGAAAGAATATAAGACAAATCCAAACGCTTATAAAGGTAGCGTTGCAGATTATACAACAATCATTCGTGTGCTTTTAACTGGCAAGAAAAACACGCCAGATTTGGCAACAATTATAGAAATATTAGGTAAAGAAAATATGAAAAAGCGTTTTGAATTTGCAATAAAAACAATTTGCTAAATTTCGTGTTGTGAATTTAATTGAAAAGTGAAGTCGTAAGGAAAAAGTAAAAAAGTTCATTAATTTTGCATATAATGTTGCAATTTAATGATTTTTTTTAGTGCGTAAAGGAAATTTGATAAAAAATATTTGCATATTTGCTTTAATTAATTGACAAAAATTTTAAGATTTTATATAATTTATTGTAGAAAGTTGAAAATGGGATTAAATTGGAAAAATTAAAATTGATTAATTTTCTATTTTGGTTTTGTTTATATTACAAAAGAAAATTTGTAAAAGGAGAAAAATAATGTTTGAAGTGGTAAATAAATCATTTACATTGTGCCCAGCGGAATATTTGAAAAATGTTAGCAAATTGGAAAGCGAGAAAGATTTGGCTATTGTAAGCAAATATTTTGACTATTGCGATTATCAGTTGGAATGCATTTCAAAAGATTTGGATGAACTTGCATCTGTTAATGAAAATGATTTATCAGTTAGTGATTTTGAAAGAATTTATCAATGTCTAATTGAAAATAGGTTAGAAGATATAACAGGAGAAATGTTTTTAATTCAAAGTCTTGTGGCTGAATTAGACCAAAAAAATCCTAACGTTAAGGAAGTCAACGATAGGATTGATATGGTAAATGCAATGTTAATGGTTGTGCCAGAAAAAGTGGACAAAACAAAATGCTTAATGCGTGCTTTTGAATGCTCTGACAATTATGCTATGTAATTAGAATAAAAATTTTTAATCATTATATTGTGCATTTTAAAATTATTTTATCTTTGCTATTTTTGTATTGAGTTTTAAATTTTATTATATTGTAAAATTGCATTTATTTTTATGCAAGGGGTTTCAGTGAATATTGTTACACTATGCAATTTTTGTAGTTTGAATTATAGTTTTAAAGGCAAAATATTATGATTTGTAATGTTTTGCCTTTTTTGCTTAAATTTTTAAATTATTGGATAAATTCTTTCAAATTGTCTAATTTTTGTTATATTTTTATAATCAAATTGGCTTAAAATTCAATTTTGTTTAAGATTTTATAGAAAAAAGGTTGAAGTTGAAAATAATTTTTAAAAAAGTTGCAAAGATTTATTTAAAGCAAAATTTTAAAAGGTGGATAAACTTCTTCAATATTTTCAATTTTATTATATTTATCAAATTTAAAATGAAAATAGCGAGAAATAAAGGAGTTGTGGTTGTTTTTATAAGTTAAGCAAATGGTAAAAGGGGGAGATTTAATTTGCGGGGTTGTAAGGTGAGAAAATTTGCCAAAGAATTCGGCTAAGGTGTTGTTTGAAAGATTTTGTGAAAAGTTTTCATTTAAATATTTGCGTGCCTCTTTAAAATCTTTTGCTTTAATGTTTTGTAAAAAGGCATAAGGAATGATTTTAGTGTTTTGGATAAGTTTTGGGGGCGAGGTTATGCCCGTGTAACAATCTAATTTTGATAAGTCATTATCTAGTGCAAGTTTAAGCACTTTAATGTGGTTTGCGTAATCTTTTAATTCAGTTATTATTGTGATTGAGTTAGAATCAATGCGAAAGTGGTGGCAATAAAAAGATTTCAATTTGTTGGTTTTGGGGTTTAAGATTGCAAGTTGTTTAAGTTTGGTGTTGTTTGGCTCTTTGTTTGAAATTATGTAACAGTCATTTTGGGTTTGAACTTTTGGGCTTTGCATTGGGGATTTAAGATTGAAATAAAGTGGGGGATTGTTGCTACACAAAATGGTTAGAAGCGTTCCATTTAAAATTATATTTTCATTTTGGTTTTGGGCTGTGTTTGGGTTTTGTTGGGCGTATGTTTTTGGTAAGTGTAAGATTTTGTTTTGGTTTTGGTGTGTGAAATTTTTTGGGGTGATTAAAATATCGTAATTATTTGTGCAATTTTTAATTATTTCAATTTGATTGCTTTCGCTTGTGAGTTCATTGTTAGAAAGGGAAAGCATAACAATGTATGGATTGAAACAAAGAGCGTTATCTATTGGGAAAATTTGCAAAAATATATTTTCATTATTAAAAGAAATAAGCAATTTGCGTTGTTCTGCTTGCTTAATGAAAAAGTTGTATTTAGATAATGTTATTTTGCAATCTATTGTGGGGCGTAAAGTTAAAATTATATTCATATATTCATTGCATCCTTTAAATAATTGGTTGTAAAGTGTGTGTGGAAGATGAAAGATAAAGTTTTGGTTATAAGGGTTAAATATAAAAGTCGGTTAAGTGAATTGCTAGAAATTGGCAAGGGAAAATGATTAACAAATGCTTGTAAAAATTACATAATATATTTATGTATAGATTAAGCATTTTATGGTAATAATCTTAAAAATAATTTGAAAAGGAAATGAAAAAGTGAAAAGAGAAGAAAGAATAAAGCAATTATTTTCAGCGGTTTTACAAAGGAATGGGTTGTCGCTTTCTATAATTTTTAGTCAATTTGCGGTAAAGTGGGATATGAAGAAAGAGAGTGTGCGAAACATTTATTATAGGGCACTAAATAAAATGCTTGATGATGAAGAATATGCAAAGAGCATAGGTATAGATTTTAGGGAATTAAACAAAAATGAAATAAAGCCTTTTGATGAATTAGAATTGAATCAAATGTTATGTGAGATAGAGGGCAAACTTAGTGAGGGTAAGTCAATAAGAAAAGCGTGCTATGAACTTGCGGGTGGAGATGTTGAGCTTATGCTTCGTTATCAAAATAAATATAGAGCCATAAAAAATGCCAATAAAGATATAAATAATTTGCTAGATTTTGATGATGAAAAGCGAAAGACACTTGCAAGGCAAAGCGGGGAAGTGCAATCTAATTTAAAAAAAACGATAGGCACTGAAAATGGCATAAATATGCAAATGATGAAGGCAAGAGAGAAATATGAAAAAATAAATTATAACAAAATGTCATCTATTCCAGATAATGTTATTCCTTTTAGAAGAAAGCGAGAAACTTCGCTTACAGATGGAGAATTGCAAAGCCTTTTTATGGGACTTGTGCGAATTGTTAGGAACAGTGCAGTGGTGGATGTGGATAACGCATTAAAAGAGCAATGCAACAAGCAGGCGATTGAAGTTAGAAATTTGCTAAAAAATTTAAATGTATTAAAAGAAGAGTTAAATGAAAGTTTAAGGGAAAATTCTAAACTTAAAAAAGAGTTGGAAATTGTTAAAATGGATAAAGTAAAAGATTATGAAAAGTTTATGTTAAGTTTAAACCAAAAAGCAGAAAATAAGGTTGATGATAGCGAAACTACAAATGCGGATAAAAAATAAATAAAGAAGGAAAGAGAAAAGAAGACGGCATTTTGTGTGCTGTCTTTTTTGTGGTTGTTTATGTGTTAAAGTTTTAAGCGGATAAAGTGGATAAAAATGAAAATTAAATATTTTTCAACTTTACTTGATTAAAAATTTATATTTTGCTATAATGTTTTAGCGTATAAAGAGCAAGTGGGGTTGCCCGCCATAAAGGCACAAAAAGGTTAAAGAAAATTTAAGGCGGGCAACTGAAATGGTTTAAAAGTGTGCCAGTGAAAAAGCGGAATAAAAAATTTAAATTAAAATAGATTTCAAATTTTTGCAATGTTAAGTTTTTATTTAATGGATAAGCAATGTAAAAATAAAGCAAAAGATAAGCTAAAATGGAAAAGTTGTGGGAGATAGCGAAAAATGTTTAGGATATGGGCGAAAGTGATTAAAGAAGATAAAATTATAATGGACACAGTTTATGAAAGTGAAGATGTTTTTCATATAAATAGATTAAGCCTTTATCTTGCGGAAATTTGCAACGATTTTGATATAGAAACGCCAGTAATTTTAAAAAAGCATTTAGAGCATTTTTATCTATTTAATACAACAACATTTAGGGGTGTAGATTTTATAACAAATCCAAATTTTGATAAATTAGTTATTGAGCATATTGCATAAAAGAGTGGTGGCATATCATTTTCCATTTTGCAAGAAACTTGCAAAAGCAAAATGTTATGCGGGGGCGGGCGGATTTTTCCGCCCGCAAATTTAATAGATTAAAATTTAAAAATAATAATGCCTTTTATTATTGATTGTAATTGCAATAATAGAACTTTATCATAGAGATTAGGCATAAATTTAAAATTATTTGCAACTATTTCAATTTTTTTTGTAAAAAGGGTTGACATTTGCTTAAAAATATAGTACCATAATATTGTATCAATTAACGATTGCTTAAAAAGAATGGAATATGGCGGTATGGCTCAGCTGGTTAGAGCGTTCGGCTCATACCCGAGAGGTCGGTGGTTCGAGTCCACCTACCGCTACCATTTGTGGCCCCATGGTCAATCGGTTAAGACATCGCCCTTTCACGGCGGAGTGAGGAGTTCGACTCTCCTTGGGGTCACCAAAATTAAATTATGCAGGTTCTTAGTAATCTGCATTTTTGTTATTAATTTGCATAAATTTAGATGTTGTAATTTTAATTGAAAAGGGATTTTTGAGTTTTAGATAATGTCGAGTAAGAAAGTTGAAATTGAAGATATAAAGATTGAAGAAAAGAATAATGTTGAAAAGATTGAAATTGATGAAAAATTGAGCGATGGCGAGAGTGTTAAAGATTGCAAAGATTGCAAAGATTGTAATGATAAAATAGAAATAGATTTGCAACTTAAACAAAGCGGTGGCAAGATAGAAAGTGTAGATTGTGAAGTTTGCGAAAATTGTGGTAGCGAGAATGCTGAAAAAACTAAGGTAGTTAAGCGTGTGAAGGTTAGGGAGCAAAAGTCGTTCTTTAAAGAATATTTAAGGTGGCCTCTTATTGTTTTGTTCACTGCAATGATTATATCTCTTAGTTTTAGTGTGCTTAGCGAGATTGCACTTGATGGTTCAACACTTGCTGTTGCTATTGCTGTAATTGTTGTGTTTATGGTGATTTCCGTTTTAACAGATATCATTGGTGTGGCAATAACTGCGGTGGATATCACTCCGTTTAGGTCTATGTCTGCCAAAAAAGTTAGCGGTGCAAAAGAAGCGATTGTGCTTATAAAAAATGCGGATAAAGTGGCAAGTGTCGTTGCGGACATTTTAGGCGACATTTGCGGAATTTTAAGCGGTGCTGCGGGTGCCGTTGTAACAAATTTGTTTTTAGAGGGTGTAACGGGAGATTTGGAGCAGATTGTCATTGCTTCTGTTGTTAGTGCGATTATTGCAAGCGTGATTATATTTGGTAAGGCACTTGGGAAAAAGTTTTCATTAAATCATTGCGATTCTATTGTGCTTTTGCTTGGTAAGTTTGTTAAATTTGTAACTTTTAATAAAATTGGCAATAAAAAATCTAAAAATAAATAAATTGAAATCAATATTTTGACTATAAAGAAGGTTAAATTTCCCATTCTTTATGGTCTTTTTTTATGTTGAAATTTTATTTAATTAATCAAAAAAAGTGATGCGATAGATTTATAAATTGAAAAAATCTATCCTTTTTTTAATAAAAAATGGCTAAACAAAATTATTTATAAATGTTCAAATTTATAATGAAAAAATTAAAAAATTACATTAAATTCAATATTTTTTTAAATTTTTACAAAAAGATTGCGAAAATGCTTGACAAAAGGCGGGGGGGGGTATAATAAATGGTGCATTAGTTGTGTGCGTAAGCACTGTTCAATTAATGAGAAAATATAGCAAAAAAATAAAATAAAAAAGGAGATAGAGCGGTATGAGAAGTGAACATAGCAAGTCAGGGATTTTTTTCCTTTGTCTATTCTTGGGCTTTTTGGGTGTGCATAGGTTTGCTGTTGGAAAAACTGGCACAGGTCTTTTGTGGATGTTTACATTTGGGCTTGGAATGATTGGTTGGATAATTGATTTATTTACAATTTTGTTTGGCTCATTTACGGACAAAGACGGCAACAGAATAAGATAAAAATAAATGCAATAAAAACAAAACATAAAGTTTTTTGGCTGATTTACAGTTGAAAAAAGTGTTATTGCAGTAAATTGGCTAATGCTTTATGTTTTGCGTGAGTTTGTGGGTGTGAAAACTAAGGCAAATTGACGCAAGGCATAAAGTTAATAACTTAGGTTTTGTTATAGATAAAAGTTTTAAAATAGTTGGAGGATAAAATTATGCATAAATGCGAGAGAGATAGAGAAAGGTGTGTGCGATGTGGCGTGCCGACTTGCGATGTTTGTAGGTTTGAACGAGATTTGGGAGATAAAAAGGCAACGTTTTGTGCACACTGTACAATGGAAGAGGTGTTAAGTGCTATATGGTATGATAGAAAGAAAATAATAAAATTATGGTTCTTTTTGGCGTTCTTTGTGGCAAATTCTGGGATTATTTTGTACATTGTGATAAGTGGCGGGTTTGGTTTGTCAGATTGGATGAATGTACTTGTGGTTTTGGCAATAGTGTTTGGCCCGATAGATGCACTTGCAATTTTCTTATTTAAAAAAGTTACATATGATGATGACGTGGAAAGATATAGTGATTCGTGGATAACAAGAATTATGGCAATAATTTTAGCACCTATTTTTTGTTTTGTCTTTGTTTATCATAACATAGTTGCATTAATAGATTTGTATAAGGATTTAAAAGAAACAAATAAGTTTAAATCTAAATTGCAAGATATAATTGATGGATATTATGATGATGAAGATGACGAAGATGATGACGGCGATGAAATTGATTATAGAAACGCAAATAAAAATAAATACAGCAAATTTGACATAGCAGAAGATGAAGATGATTAAAAAGAGAAAAAGTGGGGTTTAGATAAAATGGCGAAAGAAAACAAAATTGATGAAGAATTTATGGCTCAATCAAATCAAATAAGGGTTAAAAATTACAAAAGTGAAGCAATAGAAATGGCGAAAGATTTGGGCAAGCAAAAAGTGGAAAAAGTTGAAAAGGCGGATGTTGTTGTAAGTGGACAGGTATCTTCTAAAAAGAGCAGTGGCAGTGGCGGTGGCAAAGGATGTAACTGTGGCTGTGAAAATGGCAGGGGCAAAAAGGGAAGAGAGATAATTGTTGAAGATAAAGGTGAGCGAAGGGTAACGCTTTACGATTCGCTTAATAAGCGTAGGAAGATAATGAAAATCGTAGGCATTTTATTGCTTATTGGCGATTTCTTCTTGTATAGTTGGTATGGTGGCAATAGCACGGTTAGAATTGTGCTTATAGTTTCACTTATTGTTGCTATTGTTCTTCTTATAGTTGCACATGGAAAGAAACAAGATTTAGAATCAATTTGCCCTTGTTGCAAGAACGCTTTTGGTGAAGAAGTTGAAAGAGAGTTGATAGATGAAAACGGATATGTTACAGCAACTGAAAACTTTGGCAAAATCACTTTTGATAAGCAAGTTGTAAGTAGAAAATATAGAATAGCAATGGAATGTCCAGAGTGTGGAAACGAGTGGTTTGTAGAAGAAACTGTTTAGGTTTTGAAGCGTGTTAAAATAACGCTATAAAATACGGTAAAAATGTGATTAAAAGAAATAAAAAAATAATATAAATATTATATAAAAATCCTTTTTTAATAAGCTTAATTAAAAAGGGAAAATTTGGGGGTGAAATATTGTGCTATTAAATGCATATGAAATAAATGTAGAAGATTTAATCATTTTAAAAGATGGTGTGCGGGGCAAGAAAACGGGATTGACACCGCTTGAAAAGTTGTTTGCTACAGATAATTGTAAAAATGTTAAGTTATTGCTTGAAAATGGTGATGAAGTTGAAATGGTGCAACTTATAACAATGCCGTTTGGTGTGGAGCGTTATTGTATGCTTATGACAACAATAGAGAACAAAGGAGAATTGAAGCAATTTCCTATTTGTTATAAATTGGTTGTGGAGAGTGGCGAGTTGTCGCTTATTTATGTAAAAGATGAAAATGCTAAGAAAATGGTTGAATATTACGAAAATTTAATTGAAGATGAAAAAGTTAAGAGTGAGAACAAAGGGGGGGGAAAGGAAAAGAAGAGAGAGTTGACACCTATTGAAAAGATTTTTTCAGAAGGCAATAATGAGAATATTGTCATGTATAATGGAAATGATGAACCTGTTGAATTTGAACAAGTTGCCGTTGTTCCTTTAAGGGATAAAGATTACTGCATCTTAAAGCCTGTAAAAGTACTTGATGGTATGTCGGAAAATGAAGCACTAGTTTTCTATTTAAAGGAAGATTATGATGATGACAGTATGTCCCTAGAATTAGAGCCTAGTGAGTCTGTTGTTAATGAAGTTTTTGATGTTTATTACGAATTATTGGATGAGGAAATGAAAAAATAAAAGATGAATAATAAATAAAAAATAAATGAGTGCGGTTGAGTAAATTTTTATAAACTTAACTGCATTCATTTTATTTAGTTAAAAGAAATTTTGTCTTATATTTAATTTGTGCTTTATTTGATTAATTTTGCTTTTGTTAATTTGTTTTTTTTATTGCTATTATTTATTTATGATTTTAATTTATTCAATTTAAAATATTTTGCCTCATATAAAATTAAAGATGTGGCAACGGCAACATTTAGGGAATCCATTTTGCCAAACATTGGGATTTTAAGGAATTGTGCGTTTGGGTATTCAAACCATCTTTTATCAACGCCATATCTTTCAGAGCCAACGATTAGGGCGGTGTTGCCATTGTATTCAAACGCTTTAAAGTCCGTGCCTTGCTCTGGTTCGCAAATGATAGGGTGGGCATTTAGTTTATTTAATAAATTTATTGCATCTTGCGTTGTTTCAACTATTTTAAAAGGCACGCAGAAAATCATCCCACGACTTGCGTGCAAAACTTTATTATCAATAATTTTTGCCTTTTGATTGCAAAATATAATATAATCAACTTTTGTCGCTTCTGCCGTTCTAAATATTGTGCCTATGTTGCCCGAAATTTCAAGTGCATCACAAACTAAAATTGTTAGGTTGCCCTGTTCTTTTGCGGGCGGGGTCGCTTGATTAATTTTGGTTACAAGAACCATTCCAGCACAAGTTTGTTTTGCACTTATCTTTTCAAAGGTCTTTTGTGAAATAGAGTAGCAATCAATTTTGCTTTTATAATAATTTGCTATTTCTTTTGCTTCTTCGCTTGTTATCAAATCTTCACAAATAAGCATATATTGTAATGCGGATGTCTTGCATTCTTCTAAACTTAGCGTAAATAAATCATCAACAACAATTATATTTGAATCATCAAATTTTCCTTTTATAATGTTTTTTACTTTTTCATCACTTGAACCTATTGCAATCACTTTTGCCTCCATTTAATCTATCTAAATATATTCATATGCAAAATTAATGAAATGCATATATTTAAATATTTACATATATAAAGGGTAAAGCATTTTAATTAAATTGTCAATCAATATGTGTAAATTTCACTTTAATTTTTATGGCGCTGAATTGTAAAAGTAAGTGCAACAAAGTAATAAAAAAGAGTTCATAAAGACTCATAGTTAGTGTATAATATAAATACCAAACCGAAATATAAAGGACTATGAACTTTATGGACAAAATTAATTTATACTCTAACATCATTTACCTTGTTGCACTTAACTTTACAATTTAGACAATTTAGAAATTTTTCAAATTTTTATCGTAAATTTATTGACATAAATGTTTTTTTATGGTATTATATTATGTGTTCAGTGGTGTACATTAAAATTATTTTGTTGCGTGCGGGTGTAGTTCAATGGTAGAATTCCAGCCTTCCAAGCTGGCTGCGTGGGTTCGATTCCCATCACCCGCTCCATATGTGTCAATAGCTCAGCTGGATAGAGCATCGCCCTTCTAAGGCGAGGGTCGGGGGTTCGAATCCCTCTTGACACACCAGTATGGTGGATGTAGTTCAGTTGGTTAGAGCGCCAGATTGTGGATCTGGATGTCGTGGGTTCGAGTCCCATCTTCCACCCCACTAATGGGGTATCGCCAAGTGGTAAGGCACTAGACTTTGACTCTAGCATCGTAAGTTCGAATCTTGCTACCCCAGCCATTTATTTAAAGCAGTTGGCGATTGCTTTAAGCATTGATTGATTTTAGTTTTATTTGGTTACAATTTAATGCAATTCAACTGAAACCATTGTACAAATGTAAATATGAAATTGATTTTATTTATAATTTATAGAATTAATTAAATGCATTATTTACAACATAAATTTGCAAATTGTGTTCACTTACAACTTTATGTTGGGGTGTCGCCAAGTGGTAAGGCTCGGGATTCTGACTCCCGCATTCGAGGGTTCAAATCCTTCCACCCCAGCCACTAAACAATTTGCCAATTTATATAAATTTATTGAAAGTACTTGACATATGTAAAGTGTGTATGTTATAATTGTACTTGAATTATGGTTCATTAGCTCAGGCGGTAGAGCACTTGACTTTTAAT
>DJPS01000030.1:221-344 GCA_002438625.1 Christensenella sp. UBA6406 | reverse complement strand
TAATCAAGGTGTCCGGAGTTCGAGTCTCCGATGAGCCACCAGTCCTTATATGGTAGGGCGATAAATGTTTGTAATAAAATATTTATCAATTTAATTTGCACCTGTGGCGGAATTGGCAGACGC
>DJPS01000030.1:0-193 GCA_002438625.1 Christensenella sp. UBA6406 | reverse complement strand
CGCTAGACTTAGGATCTAGTTCGAGAGAGTGGGAGTTCAAGTCTCTTCAGGTGCACCATTATACGCTTTTAAAGGAATTTGCAAAAAGGATTAATTATTATTTTTAAGCAAATTAAAAAAGCTATCCCGCATGGAAAGTGTGGGGAGTATGGACTTTTAGCTCAGCTGGCAGAGCAACTGACTCTTAATCAGT
>DJPS01000006.1:50021-62456 GCA_002438625.1 Christensenella sp. UBA6406 | reverse complement strand
GGCTTAGGTGCATATGAGGGATACACAGACATACAATTTAGCATATCAAAAAAAGCGATAACCATAACTGCTAATGCTCAAACAACAGAAATAGGTCAACTTATAAATAAAACTGCTAGTCAGGTAACTGCAAGCGGTTTGATAAGCGGGCATAGCATTCAAAGCGTAACATTGAAGCAAAGCAAAACTACGGCAGATGGAACAATAACGGCATCTAACGCAAAAATTGTGGATAGTTCTTCAAACAATGTAACAGCAAATTATGCAATAACTTATGCAACAGGTGCTTTAACAGTTGAGGTTAATTGGGTTTTTTCACTTAATACATCAGCAAAGACTGCAACAATAACAAATTATAAAGGTTCTAGCAAAACGCCAACTGTTCCATCAAAATATTATGATGATAGTGAAACCGCTTATACCGTTACAACAATAGGCGGTGCATCATTATCAAGTGATGGTGCATTTGATAGTAAAAATGTAACAAGTGTTACAATCCCAAGCAGTGTAACAACAATAGAAGCACATGCATTTTATAGTTGTAAATTAAGTTCTATATCATTGACAAGTGGGCTTACAAGTATTGGCGATAACGCTTTTTATTCTTGTAAAAACTTAACAAGCATTACCATTCCATCAACAGTTACAACAATAGGCGAAACAATTTTTTACAGATGCAATAGTCTAAAAACTATAACTGTAAATAGTGGAAACTCTAAATATAAAGGTGAAGGCAACGCAATTATAGAAAGGAGTTCAAACACATTAATTGTTGGATGTACAAACACCACAATCCCAAATACTGTAACAAAGATTGGCGATAGTGCATTTAGTTGTTATTACAGTGATTATTATAATCCCACTGAAGGACTAAAAAGCATAACAATTCCAAACAGTGTAAAAGAGATAGGCGATAATGCATTTAGTCTTACAGATTTAACAAGTATAACAATACCTGCAAGTGTTACAAAAATAGGAGCAGGAGTATTTTCTTCTTGTTCAAAATTAGAAACAATAACCGTAAATGCTAATAATTCTAAATATAAAAGTGAAAACAACGCAATTATAGAGAAAAGTTCAAATACATTAATTGCTGGTTGTAAAAGTTCTACAATTTCAAACACTGTAACCAAAATTGGAGATAGTGCATTTTCAGGCATTCCTATAACATCTATAACAATTCCAGATAGTGTTACAAGCATAGAGTTCTTTGCTTTTAGTGCAACAAAACTAACAGAAGTGGTCATACCTGATAGTGTAACAAGTTTAGGAAAACACGCTTTTTACAATAATAGTTATTTAACTAGTGTAACAATAGGCAGAGGAGTGAAAAGCATAGGTATTTTAGCATTTGGTATGTGTACTATTAGTTTAAAAAATGTTACTTTTAAAGTAACTGCGGGTTGGAAGGCTGGTTCTACAACATTAACTGAAACGGATTTGAGCAATACTTCTACGGCAGCAACATATTTAAAATCAACTTATAGTTCAAGAACTTGGACAAGAAGTTAAGCAGAGTATGTTTAATTCATTGTAGAAAAATTAAAAATCATTAAGTCATAACTTTATGTGATTTAGTGATTTTTTTGCTGAATAAAATTAATAATAAAAATTTATATAAATTTGGCAACTATTTGTTGTTAAAAATTGTTAAATGTGATATAATTAAATGTGATAAATTAATTTGCAAAATTTGAAAAATTTATTTTTCTATCAATATTTTTATAGAGGTGAGTTATGTTTGATGCGATTGTTGTTGGTGGCGGACCGTGCGGGGTTTCTACGGCAATTTATTTAAAAAGGGCAAATGTTAATGTTGTTGTTATTGAAAAGTCATATATTGGCGGACAGGTTGGGCGTTCTAGCGAATTAGATAATTATGCAGGCTTTGTTGAAAAGGATACATTTACTTTTTGCGAAAATATGAAACATCAACTTGAAAATCTTGGTGTGCAAATTATACGAGATTGTGCGATTGATGTTGATTTAAGCGATGAAAAAGTTAAAAAAATAATTGGCAAAAAAGGAACATATGAGGCAAGTGCAATCATATTATGTATAGGTGCAGATGAAAAGAAATTAGATTTGCCTAACATAGATAAATACATTGGCAGTGGTGTAAGTTATTGTGCTGTGTGCGATGGAAACTTTTTCAAAAACAAGGTGGTGTGCGTTGTAGGTGGCGGAAGTTCGGCATTTGAAGATGCTGTTTATTTAAGCAAACTTGCAAGCAGGGTGCATTTAATCCATAGGAGAGATACATTTACAGCAGAAAGATATCTAGTGCAAAAAGTGCAGGCTTTAAGTTGTGGTGAAAGTGCGAAAATTGAAATGCATCCAAACACAACAATTACGGCATTGTTTGGTGAGAATACACTAAATGCAGTAGAATTGACAAATGGAATAACGGGAGAGAAATCTACACTTGCAACAGATGGATTGTTTTTGTGCATAGGAAGAAAACCAAAGTTAGAGTTTTTAGTTGGAAAAGTTGAAACAACTAAAACTGGCTATATTGTTGTTGATGAGCATATGCAAACAAGTGTCAAGGGTGTTTTTGCTGGTGGTGATTGCGTAGACAAGGAAGTTAGGCAAGTTGTTACGGCGGTTGCAGATGGTGCAGTTATAAGCAAAAGTGTTTTAAAATATTTAGATAGCATTAATTTGAAATAATTAAAAATGCTTTATTTATAAAATTAATTTTATTCATTTTTCATTTTTTCTATTTTTAATTTAAGCAACATTGACTTACGAAAGATAAAGGTGGCTTGCAAATTCAAGTCTACTTTTTGTTTTTTTAAGGAGGTGCAAATTGAGCATAAAATTTGGAACAGATGGGATAAGAGCAGTTGTTGGAGAAAAGTTAAATGCAACAACTGGATATGATTTGGGGCGGTCGTTAGCATTGTTTTTGCTAGAAGAAAAGGAGAAACCAAAGGTTTATGTTGGGCAGGACACACGCCAAAGTTGTGATATGCTTAAATGTGCATTAGTTTCGGGGCTTTTGTCGTTTGGAGTTGATTGTGTAGATTTGGGTGTGGTTACAACGCCAGCACTTGCATACATAACCAAAAAGCAGAAGGCAGATGCGGGGATAATGATAACGGCAAGCCATAATGCAAAAGAATATAATGGATTTAAAATTTTTGATAGCTCAGGTAGCAAAATCGACATTAAAACATCTTTAATATTGGAAAGATATTCGCTTATTTTAAGCAACTTTAAACCAAAAGGTGCGAGCGAAGTTGGCAGTTTAAGCAAAGATGAAAATAAGTTAAAAAATTATATAAATCATTTAAGAAAAAAGATAAAACCAACAAACATAAAATTTTGCTTTGATTGTGCAAATGGGACAACAAATAAAGTTGTTAGCAAAATCTTTCCAAAAGATGCAATAGTTTGCGGAAATCAACTTGATAGTGAACTTGTCAACTTTGAGTGCGGGGCAACATCACTTAGGAAATTGCAATCAGCGGTTGTAAATGGGCATTATGATGTGGGATTTGCATTTGATGGTGATGGTGATAGGGTTATGGCTGTAAGTGAGAGCGGTCGCATTGTGGATGGTGATGAAATTTTATGCATTCTTGCCAAATATTTTAAGGGGAAAGGTGAGCTTAAAAAGAACACAGTTGTTGGAACGATTGTAACGAATTATGGTGTTGATAAAACATTCCAAAATATGGGCATCAATTTAGTTAGGCAACAAGTTGGAGATAAATTCATTCATATGGAAATGAAACGCAAAAACTATAATTTGGGCGGAGAGCAAAGCGGACATATAATCATAGGAAGCGAATCAACAACGGGAGATGGTGTGCTGGTCGCAATTACGCTTTTAAACATAATGAGCGAGTTGCATAAGGGACTAGATGATTTATGTGGCGATATAATTAAATTTAGTCAATGTGCAATTAATGTGCCTATTGATAGCGAAAATAAAGATTATATAATGCAAAATTATGAATTTAACGAATTTTTGAGCAAGTTAGAAGATGAACTTTCTTATAGCGGGCGAATTTTGGTGCGACCAAGTGGCACGGAAAGTGTTATAAGGATAATGGTTGAAGGGGATAACGAGATAATGTGCCAAAACTTTGCAAAGCAAATAGAAAAGCGGGTCGTGGCATTGAATTTGAATTAATTTAATTTTGCATATCAATAAAAAATAAGATTATAAGCAATTTCAATTTTTGATAGTTAGCCATTTTAACTTGAAGAAAAGTGAAGATTGAATAAAATTTTATTAAATACTAATTAAAATGTATAAAAATATTTTGCATTTATTTATAAAATATGATAAAATCCTCTATAGAGGTTTAATTATATTATGAATAAATGCATTTTTTGTGATAAAGAATTTATAGAGCACAGCAAGGAAACAGCAAAAGAAGTGGGTTTGAAGTTGGAAAAATCAAACAACAATTTGCTTGCTATTTTATATCCACATATTTTTAAGTATTGTCCTAATTGTAAAGTTGTAGATTTAGATTTAAGCGATAAAGAAAAAAAGATTGTTAAAGGTAAGGAAAAAGAAATATTTGCCATTATAAACAATCCAGAACTTGCTGAAATAGACAAGGATTATGTGATAAGGCAAGCGGAAGCTAGCGGTTACATATGTGAAATATTAAAGGACAACGTTGGGGCGGTTTTCGGCTATAAATCAGCATCTGATATGTTAGGCGTTTTTATAGACGAGTTTTTAGATGAGTCAACAAAGAATGTTTTAAACAAGGATGGCAGAAGTTTTAGGCTGTTAGATTCAAATAAAATGAAAGTGTTTGAATATGCGAAAACACGCAGAGATTTACTTAACAGGTTGGTTTTTGGTAAATATGACAACAACACATGTGACGATATGGGTATGTTAGGTGTAATGATTTTTGCTGATACACTTTTAGATTTAAGTGATTTAGAAAGTACAACGGATAAACTTTTATCAATGTGTAAAAAATTGATTGATGGCATTCGCCCTTACATGGAGAAAGATAAGTCCGAATTTTTGCCAGTGCTAGATGAAATTGAAAATAAATATTTATTAAAAGTTAAATACAATAAAGAGCAAAAATAAGTTAAAATAAACAATCTTTTTTGATTTAAGTCAATTCAAACTTATAAATAAAATTGTTTAATTTTAATTTTAAAGTTTGATGGGGTTGGATAAAATAGAAATATAATAAAATTAATAAATAAAATTGAATTTAAAATTTATTTAATTTCCTTTAAAACAAATTAAAATATTTAAACTATTTTTCCACTTAAAAAATGGCTATATGCATTAATTTTGGTATAGTCATTTTTCATTTAGGTTTATGTTCTTTATTTTTAATTATATTACAATCTTAAATAAAATTAAATTTTATTTTCTTTTTTAGTCTATTTAAATCATTATGTAAATTTGGCACAAAAACTATCTTGGCATTTCGCTAAAAAATTTAGATAAATTTTCATTGTGTGCTCCATTCGCATTTCTATTGTTAGTTGTTGTTGGTTTGCTATGATGATTATCATTTCTTGCATTTGTTTCTGCACTAACTTTTTGCCCGTGTTGAATAGGGAAGAATGAGCTTAATCTTGTTTGACTGCTTGCAAGGTTGTTTGTGTGTTGAGATGCAACATTGCGTGAATAGTCGTTAGAATTATGATGTTGTCCGTTACCATCTTTAGGTTTTTCCATAAAAGGAATATTAACATTTGTGTCTTGGTTATAAATCAATTCATAAGATTTTTGCCTATCAGTTAGTCGCCCTGCCTTCTTTGCACTTTCTAACTTCGCCATAACTTGTGGAATATTAGCGTAACTTACATCGTTTCTATATTTGCCAATATCTTTATACATTCCATCCGCAAAATAATGCAAATCTGACCCGCAACTGACTAAGAATGTGTTTTTAAAATATTGATTATATTGCAAATCAAACCAACTTTGCTTGTTCGCTATCTCCACGCCATCAAGCCCGCAAAACAAAAGTTGCTCTGTAACCTTTTTGCAAAGCGTGAATGAATCAACCGCTGCGTGTTTGTTTCTTCTAAACTTTTCTATTGAAACGGTAGGGTGCGCAAGGGAGCATAGTCCGCCACCTTTATGGGTTGCGTTAATTACATCAATTATGTCAAGTTTCATTTTATCTCGCCTTTTATATGCTTCAACATAATCTTTCAAATCATTAAGCAACTTGTTTTCGCTTATACCTTTCCATTTGTAAAAATCTATGGCGAAACTTGCATTGATATCGCCAGAAAAATTGTGCTTATCAACATAATCTCGCATATATTGCTTTATCTCAGTTAAATTTGTCTTATAACATTCATCTCTGTTGCAAAGATAATATATAAGTGCATATTGCGAACGCTTATAATCATCATATTTGCAATCTATCATTTCCTTTATCTTGCTATTTTCGCTTCTATCAAAGCCATAGCATAGCAAGTGAAATTTTATTCTATGTTGCGGGTCAATATTCATATAGCAAGTTACTTCACTGCCACATAAAATCTTTACGCCATCATAGTTATAAATCATTTCTTTATCACTTCGCTTTTCAGACCTCATTAAGTCGTGAAATGCTTGTACACTGTTATGGTCAGTTATTGATATAAAATCAACACAATTTTCTTTTGCTCGCTTAACAATTTGCTCAACATCAAGATACCCATCAAGCGAATATTTAGAGTGAATGTGTGTATCAACATTACTATGTAAAGTTTGATTTAAATCTTCTTCACTCCTTTTTTCAAATTCAAAAGTTTTTTTAGAAGTACTTAAATCTTCCTTAATTGCATCTTTTTGCATTTTTTGATAAGTTATAACTGACATAGTTAGTCTCCATTTTACATTGATTTTTAATCGTTTGTGCAGTCTTTTAATAAAAATTAATTGCAATCTATTTATTCATTATTTTATGTTATTATAACCTTATTTACCTTATGTTTATCCCTTAAAAGCATTGGCAATAAAATTAACTTACTAAAAAGCGGATATAAATAAACATTATTCAATAGATTTTTATCAAAAGATTAAAGAACATCCCCTTATCTTTAACTATATTATAGCACGTTTTATAAAAATTGCAATATAATAGAGTAAAAATTGACAAAAAAATTTATTTGTGCTAAAATATGTAATGAAAATCAAAAAGTTTATAAAAGTAAATTAATGGGAGAAATATTTATTTATGGCAAGTATAACAAAGTTGAATTATTATAAAAAAATGAAGTGTGCAAATTGCGGTTATTCGTGGGACTATCCTTTTTCAAACAGGGGCTTTATGTCAGAATTGCAAAATCTATTCTATTTTGAGGTGCATCTATGTCCGCATTGCAAAAGTTTGGGTGATATGATAACCGAAGTTGGGGAATTTGAACTTCAAGTGCAAAATGATAAGCAATATAAGCAAATTATAAAGGATAGAAACGAAGCGTTTGGAATGGCTTGCAGAAAAGAGGCGTATAAATATGTTCTTTATGCTTATATATGCGAAAAGAAGGGTGATGACTATAATGCATCTAAGGCATTCTATATGGCAAATAAGGTTGAAAAATATCAAAGAGATAAATATATAGAAAGTATGCTATACAACGAGCATAAAGATGAGCAAATGCTAAAAAGAAGCGAATTAAAAGAAGCGTTTTATTTAGATAGGGCAATTTATCATATGCAAAAATTTGTTGATGAGCATAAAAATGAGATTGATGCAATGATTATGCTTGCCGTTCTTTATAAACTTGCAAAGCGTGGGGATGATGCCTTAACAGTTTTAAATAGTGTTATGAAGAAGAATGTAACACAAAGGCAAATTGATATGGTTAAAGAAGTTATGGCAATGAAGTTGGGCACAAGCGACTTTTTAAAGCACGATTAAAATCAAAAAAATTAAAACAAATTGAATATTATTTAAAATTTATAAAGCAATAAATTAAATTTGCAAATAAAATCATTAACAATAATGAATAAAGCGGATATTTAATAAAACAAAAAGAGTTAGGTGGCGGATATGTGGATATATATAATTTTTGGGATGTTTATAGCGGTGGTTATAGGGATTGCAATTTACATTAAAACAAGGCCCGAGCAAATACAAAAGGAAAATCCATTTTCAAAGGGTGAAGTACTTTTAAAAATTAAAGGTGCTTTTATGGATAAGCAAGAAACATATTATTTTGACTTTATGCAAAGGCATTTAGAAGCAGACAAACTTATTGTGCCAAAGATAGGTATAGACAACTTGCTTGCCCCAATAGGTAACAAAAAGCAATATGAGGCAATCAGTTCAAAATATGTTGATTTTATCATATTTGATAAAAAAACAATGCTTCCACTTGTTGCAATAGATTTGGTTGAAGAGAAGATGTCATCAAAACTGACTTATTTTGATAAAGATGTGTCCGAAGCCCTTAAAATGGTAAAAATTCCAATCTATACGCAATATGTAGAGGATTTTTACACCTATGATGACTTAATTGGCAAAATGCAAGCCCAAATCCCAACCCTAAAAAAAGCGGAAGAAAAGCCAAAAGAGCAAACACAATCAGCAAGCGAAGTGAAACCTATCGCACAACCACAAACTAGCCCTAAGCCGAATAAAGATGATAAGAAATAAAAATTGATTCAAATTAAATTAATTATTTAAACTATAAAAAATTAACACGGATTTGAAAATATAAATCCATGTTTTTTATTTTATTATTCTACATTAATATCTCGTTTTCATTTTCTTTTTGATTTTTTAGGTTGTTAAATGCAAAATTAAATGTGATTTGGTTTTGTTGTTGAATAAAAGACTTTTCTAAATCAAAGCAATGCATTAATCTTTCAACTGTAATTTTATTGCTGTCTTGATTAAAAAACTTGCACAATTTTTCATAAGTGTTTATGCCTATAAAATTCGTTTGCCTATCTATGCCGTTTTTTTTAGATGTTGCCATAATTTGATTTAATGAAACTATATAATCTAAAAGGTATGCAAATGCAATGTCGTTCACGGGGTAGGTGTGTTGCGACTTGTAATCTAAAAACTTGCCAAAACCTAAGTCGTTGACTTGCAAAAGTTTAACATTATTCATTAAATTATCATAGTATTCATATTTTTTAAATCTCATTTATTTTTCCTTTATGTGTGATTAATGCAAATTAAGATTACATTTTATTTCATTTTAAATAATGTGTTTCCAAAAATTTTAAATAGTCGCATTGTCGCAGTTTTTAGAAATCTATATTCCCATTGAAAAATCTTTATTGCAAGACCTTTTAACATTGTTAAATGCTATATTATAAACTCTAATGCTTTCTTCATCAAAGTCACCACTTGAAAGGCTAAATAATGTAAAGAAATTTTTTAGTGTAATTTTACTTTTTTGTGGAAGATTGAAAAATCTGCACATATCTGCATAAATTTGGGCATCACTTTCAAATTCTTCGCTTGTCGTGTCTTTTAGATCAATTTCTTTATTTTTGGCATTTTTATTATTGCTTGTTGCTTTTTCAATTTCTAAATCTATATCATTTTTCAAAAGCAAATAATTGTATAGAAGAGCAAAAGAGAAGTCGCTATCATTAACAAATTTTTCACTTGTAAATGTAAGTCTATCTCCATATATTGTTTTTGCAACATCAATATCACTAATTTGATTATAAAGATTTTTATAAAAATTCATTCCTTTAAATTTCATATGTTCAATTCTCCAAAAATGTTCATTAGTTTCGTATTTTTATTATATCATAATTAATAACTAAAAGCAAGCAATTAAATTAAAGTTGCTTTAATTTACTATAAGATTTTACAAATCATAAAACTTACCAAAAACTGCCAAAACCCCACAAAATAGCACGAACCTAAAACCACTTAGTCCGTGCTTGCTGTATTGGTACCCCCAAGGGGAATCGAACCCCTGATTCCAGCGTGAGAGGCTAGCGTCTTAACCGCTTGACCATGGAGGCACACTGATTTTACCCTTATATGATAGCATAATTTTTTTTAAGTGTCAAGTGGTTTAACTTAAAAATGCAAATAAATTCAACTTTAAAAGTGTAAATCAAAAAGTTTTAGTGAAAAATTTTGACAATGTTGCCAATTTTCTTGACTTAAAAAAATAAATTTGCTAACATAAAATCATTGATTGAAAATAATGAGAGGTAAAAACTTAAATGGTTACAGATAGAAAAAAAATAGAAGAAATTTTGGATAGGGGAATAATAAAGCAAATTTTGCCAAGCAGAGAAGAATTTGTTAATGCACTTGCAAGTGGCAAGCAACTTAAATTTTATGTTGGTGCAGACCCCACAGGGACATCACTACATTTAAGCCACGCAAAAAATTTTATGCTACTAGAAGAATTTAGGAAGTTGGGGCATAAAGTTTATGTTTTGTTTGGAGATTTCACTGCGTGCATAGGCGACCCAAGCGATAGGGCATCAGCAAGGACGGCACTTAGCAGAGATAAGGCAAGGGACAATGCGAAATGTTGGGTTGATAACATAAAGGCAATTATCAATTTTGATGACCCCGAGAACCCTGCGGAAGTTGTGTTTAACAGTCAATGGTTAGATAAATTGACTCCGCTTGATTTAATGGAGTTATTCTCACATAGCACAGTGCAAAGAATGATTGAAAGAGATATGTTTCAAAAGAGAATTGCAGAGAATCGCCCAATTTTCTTAAATGAATTTCTATATCCTATGTTTCAAGGTTATGACAGTGTTGCACTTGATGTTGATGTGGAATTGTGCGGAACAGACCAAATTTTCAACTCTTTAACAGGTAGAGATTTGATAAAGACATATAAAGATAAGGAAAAATTTGTTGTAGCGGTTAATTTAATGGAAAACCCTGTAACGGGCGAACTTATGTCAAAATCACAAGGAACGGGCGTGTTCTTAGGCACAAATGCGGAAACAATGTTTGGGCAAATTATGTCATTGCCAGATGAAATGATTGAAATTTTGCTTATTAATGATACGAGAGTGCCTCTTGAAAAAATTAAGGAACTAGACATTGCAAACAAACCAATGGATGCAAAACTATTCACAGCAAAAGAAATTACAAGAATTTTTTACGGTGATGAAGCGGAAGTTGCATATAATAATTTTATAAACACATTTAGAAACAAGTCTTTCCCAGATGATGCACCAGTTGTAAATATGGGGCAAGATGAATTTAAATTAATTGATATGCTTATAAAGTGTATGCCTGAAAAGTCAAAGAGTGAAATTAGAAGGTTATTAACTCAAAATGCAGTTTCAGTAAACGGCGAAAAGTGCAGTGGTGAAAATCAAGTTTTAAATGTGCGTGAAAGTCATTTAGAAATAAAAGTTGGTAAAAAATCATTCTTCAAAATTGAAAAATAAAATAGAAAAATCATTAAGTTTATATTGATATAATCTTAGTGATTTTTTTGTTGCTATAAATAATTATTATAATTGATATGGTTGTTAATAATTTATGTTGATAATGTATAATAAATAAAATATTAAGGAGTAAAATATGATTTATAAAAAGTGGTTACAATTATGGCTAGATAACTATATAAAACCAAGTTGTAAGGCAAGAACAGTGATAAGATATGAGCAAATCATAGATAGACATCTTATTAAAGAGTTAGGTGAATACGATTTAAAAGAACTTACGCCACACATATTACAGCAGTTTGTTGCTGGAAAATTGAAAAACGGAAATATAAGAACAGGTGGTGGACTTTCTTCAAATACTGTAAACTGCATTATTTCGGTTATTCAAGCATCTTTAAAAATGGCAAATGCACTATCTTATACAGATGACTATGTAGGAGATAAAATAGTAAGACCTAAAATAGCTGAAAAGCAAGTTGTGTGTTTTTCTATTAAAGAGCAAGAAAAAATTGAAAAATATATAATAAACGCCAATAAGATAAAACTATACGGCATTATTTTATGCCTATATACAGGACTTAGAATAGGGGAATTGATGGCACTTCAAGTAAGCAATATAAATTTAGAGAAGAAAATACTGATGGTCAATAAAAGTTGTTATGATAGTAAAAGCGGTAGAATTTTAGAGACCCCTAAAACTTCAAGTTCAACAAGGGTTATTCCTTTGCCAAAATCAATATTGTGTTATTTGAAAAAATTAATAAAAAACACGACTTGCAATTATTTAATGGTAGATAACAACAAGCCGATTTCAGTTAGGTCTTATCAAAGAAGTTTTGAATTATTGTTGGTTAAATTGAAAATTGAACACAAGGGCTTTCACGCACTAAGGCATACATTTGCCACTCGTGCACTTGAATGCGGTATGGATGTTAAAGCGGTGGCTGAAATTTTAGGGCACAAAAATGCTACTATAACATTAAATAGATATGTTCATTCTATGTTTGATTATAAACAAACAATGATGAATAAGTTGGGTAAAAACTTGACAAAATTATCATAAATTACTTTATTCAATACTCATTTTT
>DJPS01000006.1:0-49915 GCA_002438625.1 Christensenella sp. UBA6406 | reverse complement strand
AAAAATGAGTATTGAATAAAGTATTCTATACTCATTTTGTTTTGGAGGAAAAATGGACAAAAGAGCTTTATTAAAAGATAAGATAGATAAAATAGCAAAGGAAAGTTTCAATAATGAACAAAAGGAAATTGCTAAAAAAATTATAGACAATACAGCGGAAGAAGATTTGGATGCCGTTTGGTCTTTAATTAGTCAAAGAATTAAAACTGGCTTTGTTTTTGATTCTGCACCAGAGATTAATCATAATTGCATTTCATATATAAAAGAAAATAAGAAATTGGGGATAAATCTAGATAAAAGCGATGCATTAGAACATTCTTTTATTATAGGTGAAAATTACGATGCACTTAAAAACTTGCTTGCAACATATACGGATAAACAAGGTCGAGGCTTAATAAATGTAATTTATATTGACCCACCATATAATACGGATAAAAGCAAGGCAGAAGGAAATGATTACAAAGAAGAAATAGAAGGGAAAAGTAAATTTATTTATAGGGATAAATACACCCGTGATGGTTGGCTTAATATGATGAATGAAAGGTTAAAATTGGCTAAAAAACTACTTGCTGATGATGGCGTGATTTTTATTTCTATTGATGACAATGAACAGGCATATTTAAAAGTTTTATGTGATGAAATTTTTGGGGAAGAGAATTTTGTTTCATGTGTCACTATTCTTACTGCACGAAATGTTTATGGACTTAAAACATCCGCTGTTACAGATACGATAGTTAAAACTTCTGAGTATCTTTTGGTTTACGCAAAAAATATTGCGATGAAGGCAAAATTTAACCCGCTTTATACGGCGAAAAAGAATTTATTTGATTCTCACTATTCTAAATCTTTGATAAATGGTGAGATTGTAAGTTGGAAAACATTAATAGAACAAGACAAAAAAATAATGCATGAATTAACAAAATTAGGATTAGCATTAAATAATGAAAATTTGAATTTATTATTTACTGCAAATTATAATTTTTATAAATATTTTTTGGATAATTATAAAGATAAGTTATACCAAGATTCTGCATATTCCCAAAAATTGACCGATGATGAGTCTTATCATTTACAAACAGGTAAAATTTTAAGCAAAAATGGCTTAATGCTTTTTAATACGTTAAATGGTGATGGAACAACAAGATTTTTAATGCCTATTGAAAAATCAGTTCACAAAACTGATGATTATGAACAAAAAATTTGTGATACTGCTATAAGAGGAAATGTGTGGGAGTATTATGATGATATGAATAATATTACTAAGGAAGGCGACATAAAGTTTCCAAATGGGAAAAAGCCAAAAAGGCTAATTAAAGATATTTTAAAACTTATGAATAATAAATCTGCTTTTATTTTAGACTTTTTCGCAGGCTCAGGCACAACAGGGCAAGCAGTTATGGAATTGAATGAAGAAGATGGCGGAAATAGAAAGTTTATTTTAGTTACGAATAATGAAAACAATATCGCACTTAATGTTACAAGAGAAAGATTGTATAGGGTTATAAATGGTAAAGGTTCAAAAGGAGAAGAAATCGCTTGGGAATATTCAAAGGACAAAAAGAGTTTAATAAACAATTCTGTTAGAGTTTTTGACTTGGTAAAACAAGAGTTAAATATAACTGATATTGATAAGGCGGGAAAAATTAAAATTGAAGCGGAAGATAATTTTAAAAAGTTAAATCCTAAATATGTAGAAAATGGTAATTTAAACATTTATAATGAGTTAGCATCTTTAACACCATACAAAGATGAAAGTGAGGATTAATTATGGAATTAACAAACTTACAAAAAGAAAAGGTTGATGAACTACTTTCATTATATAATCCGAATAAAAAAGTAAAGATAGATTTTAAAGCACCAACGGGTAGCGGAAAGACATTAATGGCAACGGCTTTTATGGCGGAATTAATGGCACAAAATGTAACAGACAAATTTGTTTTTGTTATTGCTACGCCATCATCATCTGATTTGCCATATTCATTTGAACAAAAAATTTTGCAATATAAAAATGATTTAAGTTTTTCTAATTTTGCGGTGGAATATATCAAAAGTCCTAGTGAAACAGGTCAAAACGGAATGAAGACTGATGGGACTATTAGAATTATACCAGAAGCAAATAAAGTTTATATTTTTGGTAAGAGCAGTTTTGGTAAAGATAGAATATTGACAACAAGGCACATTATAGATGACTTTGTAGATATGGTAAAAAATAATGATTTTAAACTTATTTATATAAGAGATGAGGCTCATATAGGAGGAAGGCTATCAAAAGATGAAAATTTTGAATCACTAATGCAAAACAATGCTGATTTGATTATAAAAATGACTGCTACACCAAACTTTAAAGACCAAACAATAAATAAGGTTATATTAACAGAAGAAGATTTAAATAATCCTATAAAAAATGAAGAAAAGTATCTTTTAAAAACAACCGCAATAACATTGCTAAATGGTGAAATGGATGATAACGCAATGATTGATGATGCAATTAAAAAATTTAAGCAAATAAAAGAAGAATACAAAAAATTAGAGCGAGATGATATTTATATACATCCAGCATTATTGGTTCAAGTTGATAACAGTTCAAATATAGACAATGAAAAAAGACAAAAATTTGAAAATACATTAAAAATGATAAAAGATAAATTTTCTTATAATGGCATAAAATATGCACAGTATTTTGGGAAAAGTAAAAACGATAAAGATAGTAACACTATTTATAAAGAAAATTTTGATTTGAATGAAATTTCCGAAAATAAAAGTGATTTTGATGCTGTTATATTTAAGATAGGGCCAGCAACTGGTTGGGATATACCAAGGGCTTGTATGTTATTGCAACTTAGAAATGTTTGTTCTGAGGGGCTAAATATTCAAACAATAGGAAGAATAAAACGTAATTGTTATGCGGGGTTGCAAAAAAATGAAGTAACTGATAAATATTATATATATTCAAATGCACCAAAGGATAACAACTTAATTATTTTTAATGCGAAAGTTAAAGAAGAATTTAAAAATGAAGAGTTTATGTCAATAGAAATTAAAGATGAAAAACAAACTATAAAAAAGGTGGCGGAACAAAATTTAACAAATGATATAAATGACTTCTTATATAAAAATAAAGAGAAAATTTTACAATTAAGTCAATACATTTTTAAATATGATGGCAACGAACTTTATTATAGAGATATATATGTTTCCGCAGTGGGTGGAGAATATGTGGTTAAAATTAGCAATGTATTTCAATTTATTAAAATGTATAAGAAATTAAAATTAAAAAATGAAGAAATATTTAAAAATTGTGAAAAAATATTTTATCAATTTTGGAAAGATAATTTTAAAATGATTAAATTTTATAAAAAATTTAATTTTACAAAAGAAATGTTTTACATCACTATCATAAAAAAATTTGAAAATGATATAAACAATCTTATAAACAAGAACAGGCAATATAAACCGCACTTTGAAGTTGTTTCAAAATGTTATGACCCACAAGCATACACTATAATTTATACAAATGTTGCAAAAGAAGAAAAAGTTAGAATGAAATCATATTTATTTAAAACTGATATTAATGGTAAAGAAAATTATCAACCGATTGGTGAAAATGATGATAGTCCAGAAGTTTTTGTGTTTAACAAAATTAGCGACATTGATGACGATGAAAAATGCATAAATGTTTGGGCAAAAAATTTTACAACAAGTAAAGTAAATGGGGCTTATATTGATAAGTATAATAATATTAAACATAGTTATTTTGATTTTATAATTAAGTTTAAGAATAATGCATTATTGTACATAGAAGTAAAAGGTGAAAAAGATATAGACACAGATAAAACTGAGACATTAAAAGGGGCTTATAAAAAATATTTTGATGATATGGGCAATGGCAAGTCAATATTTGATAAACCTGTTGTTATTTCAATTTTTAAAGTAAATACAAGAAAAAGGGAAGTGTCTCATACAAGTTTTTATGATAAAAGATTTTTTGATGAAAGCTTAAATACATTATCAGTGGAAGACTTAATAAAAAAAATAGCAGGATTAAGAAATTACACTGCATAAAACATTTACATTTAATATATATATATATTCAAATTAAATTTAAGTGGCAATTTTGTAATTTGTTATTGAATAAATTATTGTTGCTGAATAAAATTTATCAAAAAAATGCGTGGAGGGCACGCATCTTTTTGTTTTAGGCAACAAAAGGGAATGAATTGCCTAAAAGTTTGTTTTATAATTACAACAATTATTACAAAACTAAATAAATATTTAATAAGGGAATAAAAAGTCTTTACAATCTTAATTTGTTTAATAATCTATCATAAATGCAAAGTTTAAAATATTTTATGATATTGTAAATTGTGTAAGACTAAAAAATAGTAAAAAACAAAGAAATTAATCGTTATTTTTATAATCTCTGTCAAGTTCTTCAAACTTGCTTTCGTTATCGTTTGTAATCTTTTCAAATGATTGGTTAGAACATCTAGGGCAAGGTGGAATTCTCTCGCCTTTTTCAAGTGTTAATTTTTGACCGCAATTTAAACAGCCGTATTCGCCACTTTCTCTTGCTTCTTCACCACAAATAATTTTGCTCAATTTTATGCCTCCTAATTAATTATTTTGAAAAGAAACATTTTTGTTTGCTCCTTTTCACAAGATATTGTGTGTTAAAAATTGATAACTATACAAAATTTTTTGAAAAAGTTTTTTAATTGTATTGATTATTTGATTTTAATTTGCTATAATGCAACATATTATATAGAAAGATTAAATTCTAAAAAGTTAAAGTAAAAAAGAAAAATTTATAAAAGGAGAAAGGTTGCATTATGTGGGATGTGTTGTCAGATGCTTTAATAGATACATTAAAAATATTTCCGTTTTTAATCATTGCTTACATATTGGTTGAAATATTTTCATATTATTTTTCTAGCAAATTAGAAAATGGCATAATGAGCAAGTGGGCACCTGTGTTTGGCGGGTTATTGGGCATTATTCCGCAATGTGGTTTTAGTGTTGTTTCCGCAGACCTTTACACAAGGCGTTTTATAACAATAGGAACATTGTTTGCCGTGTTTTTGGCAACAAGTGATGAGGCAATTTTGGTGCTTATTTCAAGCCCTGAGGGAATAAAGGCATTAATTCCTGTTATAATTATAAAACTTATTTCTGCTATTGTTATAGGCGTTTTGATTGATATCATATTTACAAAGCGAAACAAAAGGCTTATGTCTAAGGCAATGATGATGCAAAGTCAAGGCGTGGTTGCGGGCGGAAATCAAGCGGAGGCTTTGTGTGGCGTTGAAAAGAATAAGAATGCGAATTTAAACGCTGATGCTAGTGCTGTTGTGGCTGTTGGCGGAGAAAATGGCGATATCAATAATACAAATATTGATGTAAGCAATTTGGAACACGGTTGCGGTTGTGGCGGATGTTGCAGTGAAAGTGAAAATAAATGGATTCAATTTTTATTAATGCCATTTTTGCATTCTCTTAAAATTGTTGCATTCATTTTGGTAATCAATATTGTGTTTGGTTTGATAGTTTATTTTATTGGCGAAGATAATGTGATTAATTTCTTGCAATCATCAACTGCTTTTGCACCATTGTTCTCAGCACTTGTTGGTTTAGTGCCAAATTGTGCATCATCAGTTATAATCACTCAACTTTACATTTTGGACGGTTTAAATTTCGCAAGTTTGGTTGCTGGGCTTTGTGCAAATGTTGGAATTGCATCTCTAATTTTGTTTAGAAAAGCGAAGATAAAGGAAGCAATTATCATAATTGCATCATTATTTGTGATAAGTGTTGCAATAGGTTATCTGCTTATGCTTTTAAAGATAAGTTTTTAAAATGTGGATTAAATAATGGAATAATTTTATACTTTTAAATCAGTGTAGTGTTAAGTTTTTACATTGATTTTTTTATTTTTTTATTTTCCCCTTGTGAATTGTTTTGTTTTTAAAAGTGATTGAATTAATCAAATTTAATAAAATTGTTATATTGGCTTATTTATTTAAATTTAAATTTTTATAAATCTATTTATAATTTAAAACAAATCATTTTCATTTAATTGACTTTTAATGGTAAATGTGATAAAATCAAACTTGTTTTGCTGGGGAAATCAATTTTATAATTTAATTTTATCATATTTTAATTGTTTGAGTTAATGAATAAATTTATAATAGAATTGATATTGGTTATGCTAGCAGTTTTAAATAAGATTATAATTTGCATTTTGTAAATGGATGGATTAAAAATAAATAGATAGTTAATTTGAATTAAAAAGTTATAAATTTAATTTCATTATTAAAAATGCTAAATAATCAAATAAAGGAGAATGTATGAGTTTAGAGATTGAGGACATAAAGCACTTAGCAAATTTGTCTGCATTAGAATTTGAAGAAAGCGAGTTGGAAAACTTTAAAAATGAATTTAACAGTATATTGACATTTGTTGACCAAATAAAAAATGCTGATGTTGATGGTGATTTAGAATATACGCCAATAGATGTTGAAGAATTAAGAGAAGATGAAGTGAAAGAAAGTTTTTCAAACGAAGAAATTTTAACAAACGCACCAAAGAAGAAAATGGGATGTTTTGCGGTGCCATTGATGATGGAGTAGAAAATATATGGATATATTAGAATTAAGTGTTATAGAATTAGCGGAAAAGATTAAAAATAAAGAATTGACAAGTGAGCAAGTTGTTAGAGAGTATTTAAAGCAAATTGAGAACAAGAAACATTTAAATGCTGTTATTGAATCATTTGATGATGCAATAGATTATGCAAAGCAAATTGATGAAAGAATTGCAAAAGGCGAAAATGTTGGCAGGTTAGGCGGTGTTCCTATTCTAATTAAAGACAATGTGCTTTATAAGGGTAAAATTGCCTCTTGTGCATCAAATTTTTTGCGTAACTACAAAGCGGAATATTCAAGCACGGTTGTTAAGAAGTTGCTAAGTGAGGGTGCGGTTATCATAGGCAGGGCAAATATGGATGAGTTTGCAATGGGCAGTTCAACTGAAAAGTCTTGCTATGGACCAACCCTAAATGCATTAGATGAAACTCGTGTGCCAGGTGGTTCAAGTGGTGGAAGTGCATCAGCTGTTGCGGGTAAACTTGCCCCTTGTGCATTAGGAACGGATACGGGCGGTTCAATTAGGCAACCAAGTTCATATAATGGCACAGTAGGTATGAAACCAACATATGGTAAGGTATCAAGGTATGGCATTATTGCTTTTGCATCTAGTTTGGACCAAGTGGGACCAATAACTAAGAATGTTAAGGATAATGCGTTGCTACTTGAAATTTTGGCTGGCGGAGATGAGCACGACGAAACGACATTAAAATTGCCTATTCCACATTATTTAGATGCTATTACAGGGAGCATTAAGGGTGTAAAGATTGGTGTATGCAATCAAATAACTGAATTAATGAAAGATAAGGCACATTTTGAAAAACTTATCGAGTGGTTTAAATCACAAGGTGCAGAGATTGTATATGTAGATATCCCTGACATTGAATTGTGCTTACCTATTTATTATATTCTTGCACCAGCAGAAGCAACATCAAATTTGGGTAGGTTTGACGGTGTTAAGTATTCTACAAGGGCAGAAGATGCAGATAATGTTAATGATATATATAGAAAGAGCCGTTCACAAGGTTTTGGTAAGGAAGTTAAAAGAAGAATAATGCTTGGCAACTTTGTTCTAAGCAGTGGTTATTTTGATGCATATTATAACAAAGCTAAGAAATTGCAACAAAAAGTTAAAAAGGAATTTAATAATGCTTTTAGTGAATGTGATGTGCTAATAACTCCAACAACTTTTGGTGAAGCATTTAAACTTGGCGAGATTACCGACCCAGTTCAAATGTATATGGAAGATGTATTTACAATATCAGCAAATATTGCATCTATTCCTGCTATTTCAATTCCTTGCGGTTTGGGCGTAAATGGAATGCCATTAGGATTGCAAATATTGGCAAATAGCAATGAAGAAGGCAAGATTTATAATGTAGCAGATTATTTTGAGCAAAATTACAATAGAGAAAACAATAAGGAGAGCAATTAATTAATGAACGATAAATATGATATAGTCATAGGACTAGAAGTGCATGCGGAGTTGAAAACTAAGTCAAAAGTTTTTTGTTCGTGTGCAAATAAATATGGTAGCGAACCAAACACAAATTGTTGTCCTGTTTGTGTAGGGTTGCCTGGTGCATTGCCTGTGCTTAACAAGCAAGCGGTTAAGTCAACGATTAAAGCGGGCTTATGTATGGGTTGTGAGATTAATGATATAGCAGTGTTTGAAAGAAAAAATTATTTCTATCCAGATTTGAGCAAAGCGTATCAAATTAGTCAACTTGTTAAACCTATTTGCATAGGTGGCGGAGTTTATGTAGGTGGCGAAAAGAAATTTATTAGATTAAATAGAATCCACTTAGAAGAAGATGCGGGGAAGTTGACGCATAAAAACGAGCAAATTGGAACGCTTATTGATTACAATCGTGGTGGAGTGCCATTAATTGAAATGGTAAGTGAGCCAGATATGTCAAATGCGGAAGAAGCAATAGAATTTTTAAATGCACTTAGGTCAAATTTGATTTATGCTGGCATTGCTGATTGTAAAATGGAGCAAGGCGGTATGAGATGCGATGTAAACATTTCAATAAAGAAAAAAGGCGCAACAGAGTTTGGCACAAGAACTGAGATGAAAAATCTAAACTCATTTAAAGCGGTTGCTAGGGCAATAGAATATGAATCAAATAGGCAAATTGAGTTAATTGAAAATGGGGAGAAGATTTTGCAAGAAACTCGCCGTTGGGATGATGAGAAAGGGAAAAGCTTTTCACTTCGTACAAAAGAGACATCACAAGATTATAGATATTTTCCTGACCCTGACCTTTTAAGTGTGAAAATTGAACGCAGTTTAGTTGAAGATATAAGAAAAACTATTCCGCTTTTACCAAAGCAGAGGCGAGATATTTATGTAAATGAATATGGACTAAGCGAATATGATGCTGATATATTAATTAATGATAAAGAAGTTTCAGATTTTTATAATGATTGTTTAACAATTTATAATGAACCTAAAAAGGTATGTAACTGGGTAACAACTGAATTATTAAAGCATATTCAAAAAGAAGATGACAAGGTTATTATTCCTATTTCATATGAGAATTTTGCAAATATTATTAAAATGGTTGATTCTAATCAAATTGGGCAATCTAATGCTAAGAAACTGATTGAATTGTGCTTTGGAACGGACAAGACAGCGTTAGAACTTGCAAAAGAGAACAATATGATTAATGATATCAATGATAGCGAAGTTGAAGAAATGGTTAAAAAGGTTATAGCGGACAATCCAAAAGCGGTTGAGGATTATAAGGTAAATGGGGATAAAGTTTTAACATTCTTCTTAGGGCAAGTTATGCGTATGTCTAAGGGTAAGGCACAAGCGGGCGTTGTAAGAGAGTTGTTGATTAAATTCTTAAATGCTTAGTGGTTTGCGTTTGTGTTATAATGTAATGAAAAATATTGAAAATTTATTTAAAAATTATTGAAAAAGTTGCGGAAAAATATTGCATATTAATATAAAATATGCTATAATATAAAAAGTTCATAAAAAATACACACCTATTGCTATTGCATTAATGTTGCTTTGCAAATTTGTTGCAGAGTTGATAATGTGAGAAAAAGATTGATATTAAAGCGAATAAAATTAATAATTAAGAAAAATCAATCTAGATAAGAAGCGATGGGGAGGACTAAAAACAAGAGGAGGATTAAAAATGTCTGTTATTTCTATGAAACAATTATTGGAAGCAGGTGTTCATTTTGGTCACCAAACAAAGAGATGGAATCCAAAAATGGCAAGGTACATTTTCCAAGAAAGAAATGGTATTCACATTATTAACTTGGAGGACACTGCAAATCAAATAGATAAAGCATATGATTTTGTTAAGGAAATCGTTGCAAGTGGTAAGAGCGTTCTATTTGTAGGCACAAAGAAACAAGCACAAGATTCTATTAAGGAAGAGGCTGAAAGGTGCGGAATGTACTATGTAAACAGTAGATGGTTAGGTGGTACATTAACAAACTTCAAAACCATTAGAAGTAGAGTTGAAAGATTAAATAAATTAAATCAAATGGAAGAAACTGGTGAATTTAACTTGCTACCAAAGAAGGAAGTTGCAAAACTAATTGCTGAAAGAGATAAGTTGCAATTAAATTTGGGCGGTATCAAGGATATGAAATCACTTCCAGGTGTAATTTTCGTTGTTGATACAGATAAGGAGCACATTTGTGTTCACGAAGCTAAGTGTTTAAATATCCCAACTATTGGTTTAGTAGATACAAATTGTAATCCAGAAGATGTAGATTTATGCATTCCTGGTAATGACGATGCAATTCGTGCAGTTAAATTGATTGCTGGTGCGATTGCTGACGCTGTTATTGAAGTTAAAGAAGGTAAGCCTGTTGTAAGAGATGAAAATGGCGAACTTCAAACTAATGAAGAAACTGCTAAGGTTGAAGAAGTTGCTACTGAAACTGAAAATGCAGTTGAAAGTGCTGAGTAACAAAAAGGAGATTTGACTATATGTTTACAGCTGAAGATGTAAAAGAATTAAGAAACAGAACGAATGCTGGTATGATGGATTGTAAAAAGGCATTAGAAGAATGCGATGGCAATTTGGAAAAGGCAGCAGAATATTTAAGAGAAAAGGGAATGGCAGCGGTTGCTAAAAAAGCTGGAAGAATTGCAGCGGAAGGTGTTGTTCAATCATACATTCATATGGGTGGAAAGATTGGTGTTTTAGTTGAAGTAAACTGTGAGACTGACTTTGTTGCAAGAAGTGAACAATTTTTATCATTTGTTAAAGATGTCGCTATGCAAATTGCAGCTGCAAATCCTAAGTATGTAAATGAATCTGAGGTTCCTGCTGAAGAAGTTGAAAAAGAAAGAGAAATCATTAGAGTTCAAACACTTAATGAAGGCAAACCTGAAAAAGTTGTTGATAGAATTGTTGATGGTAGAATTTCTAAATTTTATAGTGAAATTTGCTTACTTGACCAACCATTTGTTAAGGACCCAAGCATTACAGTTAATGAACTTGTAAATCAAATGACTTTGGCACTTGGCGAAAAGATTTCAATTAGAAGATTTACTCGTTATGAAATGGGTGAAGGCTTAGAAAAGAGAAACGATGACTTTGCTAGTGAAGTTATGGGTCAAATGAAGGCTTAATTTTAATAATTAATGATTATTTCATAATTGAAAAATAAAATGCTGGTGCAAGATTTGTATCAGCATTTTTTGAATTATTATAAATTAAATATAAAAAAATAAAAAATATCATATTTTTAAGGAGAATTTGAAATGGAGAAAATTTGTCAAAGTTGCGGAATGCCAATAACTGACATTAGTCAATTATGAACAGATAAAGATGGCAGTATGAATGAAGATTTTTGCAAATATTGTTTTGTAAATGGCGAATTTATTGATAAGGTAAGTATGGAAGAATATATAGAAATGTGTTCAAAATTTGGTGCACAAGCGGGGATGACAAACGAAGAAATGCGAATGCACTGTAAAAAACTGTTTCCAACATTGAAGAGATGGAAATAATTTTAAAAAGTCTTTATATTTTTGTTGCCTTTTTATAGAAATTTTGGTATAATAAAAGTACTTTTGAAAATTTATGGAGAGATAAGTATGGAAGAATTATTTGATAGCAAAGATTACATTGATGAAATGAAAGAGCAATGTGAAAAAATTGCAAATTATTTAAAAAGTGAATTTCAAAATATAAGGGCGGGAAGAGCAAATCCGCATATTTTGGATAGAATAAGTGTAGAATATTATGGGACAATGACACCATTAAATCAAATTGCAAATATAACTGTGCCAGAAGCAAGGATGTTGGTTATTACACCTTGGGACCAAAGTGTTGTAAAGGCAACTGTTAAGGCGTTGCAAGAAAGCGATATAGGTATAAATCCTAGTGATGATGGTAAAGTTATAAGGCTTGTTTTCCCTATGCTGACTGAGGAAAGAAGAAAAGAGATTGTTAAACAAGTTAAGCAACTTGCGGAAGCACAAAAAGTAAATATGAGAAATGCAAGGCGTGATTGTTTAGAGCATTTAAAAGCATTAAAGAAAAATGGTGATATATCTGAAGATGAATTTGGCGGTTTAGAAAAGAAAGTTCAAGCATTGCTAGATGATTATATTGCAAAAATTGATGATGTTCTTGCAAATAAAGAAAAAGAAATAATGGAAATATAGTTGATATGAAAAATTATATAGGATATCCGCTTGAAACTGTTTTGAATGAATTAAAAGGTTGTGAAGTAGAAGTAATTTACAATACTCAAAATGTTAGTGATTGTAAAAGTTTGTTTGTTACTAAAATGGTTTATGATGGGGAAAAATATTTAATTACAGTGTCAAGTTTCAAAATTGAGGTTGAATAAGTATGTTTTTTAGTAAAAAGAAGACGAAACAGAAAGAGATTGATAAAGAAAGATTGCCAGAGCATATAGCTTTTATAATGGATGGGAATGGTAGATATGCAATTAGTCGTGGAATGCCAAGAACATTTGGGCATAGGCAAGGATTGGAAGCTTTAAAGAGAATAATTGAAGAATCATATAATTTAGGCATTAAAGTTTTATCGTTTTATATGTTTTCAACTGAAAATTGGAAAAGGCCAAAGGAAGAAATTGATTATATATTTTCATTGGCAAATGAATTTAAGAATGAAACAAAAGATAATTATGTAGATAAAGGCATAAAAGTTGTAACTATGGGAGATTTAACAAAGTTGCCCGTTGATTTGCAGGGAAATTTAGCGGAACTTGTTAATGATACTAAGGATAACAATAAAATGATAGTCAACTTAGGGATTAATTATGGCGGTAGAGATGAGATAATTAGGGCTTGCAATCAAATTATTGCCGATGGTATTAAGACAGTTGATAAAGATATATTTAAATCATATCTATATACGAATGCATTGCCTGACCCAGATATTGTTGTTAGAACAAGTGGAGAAATGCGGGTTTCAAATTTTATGCTTTATCAATTAGCATATAGTGAATTTATTTTCCCCAAAAAGCATTGGCCAGAATTTGGTAAAAAGGATTTGGAAGATATAATTATTGAATATCAAAGCAGAGATAGGCGTTTTGGTGGATTGAAATCATAAGGAGTTATTAGGATGAAAAGATTTTTAACGGGAGCGATTATAGCAGTGTTGCTAGTTGGAGCATTCCTATTAAGAGAAGTTAATATTTATTTATTTGACATTTGTATTGGTGTCTTTACATTGTTTGCTTCGCTTGAAGTATCTAAACTTTTAATTAATGCGAAGAAAGGGGCTTTGGTTTTGCCTGTGCTTTTATATACGGCAGTGTCTTATTTGTTCTTGCTTTTAGGAATAAATAATGGTTTATCTGTTGGTAAATTGCTTATTGGGCTTGTTTTGCTTTTAATTGTGTTATTTATATGTGTTATTGCATATACTTATTACGCAAAAGAAAGAACGATGTTAAGAATGGAATTGGATGAATATAAGGGCAGTAGAAAGGCTTATGCACTTAGTTCAACTATAAGCACAGTTTTTAACTGCATCTATCCAAGTTTAATTTTATTATTATTAATTATTGTTAATCATATTGATGCTTTCAGTGCCGATTTAACTAAACTTTCAAGTTTTGGTGGTACTGATATTGGCTTGATTTTACTTTTAACTATTTTTGTTACAAGCATATTTAGTGATGTTTTTGCTTATTTTGTTGGAATGCTAATAGGTGGAAAAAAATTGTGTCCAAAAATTTCAGAACATAAAACTATTTCTGGTGCGATTGGTGCATTGTTTGGTAGCGTTTTAGGCGGAGTTGTGCTTTATATTTTGATGTGTACAAATGGTTTGATTGTGAACGGATTTGATGCGATTAATTTAACACTTATTGGATTTATTTTTATTTCAATAGGTGCATCAATTTTTACACAACTTGGTGATTTATTTGAATCATTATTAAAAAGAAAAGCGAATGTTAAAGACTCTGGAAACATTTTGCCTGGACACGGTGGATTAATGGATAGAGCGGATGGATTAACATTCAACACTGTGTTTATTTTAGTTTTATTTGTGATATTATTAATTTAGTCTATTGTGTAAATAATTAAAGGAGGTGTGTGGATGAATTTATCAAATATTTGCTTTTCATTAAGCGGAACATTATCTTATATTTTCTATATTTTCATTGCATTAATTGCTCTTTTAGTTATGATAACAATCCACGAATTTGGGCATTTTATTGCAGGGCGTAAACTTGACTTTAAAATCAACGAATTTGCGGTTGGATTTGGTAAAGTATTATGGAAAACAACCACAAAGGATGGAATTGTTATTTCATTAAGGCTTATTCCATTGGGGGGCTATTGTGCTTTTGATGGTGAAGATGAAGATAGCGGAAATCCAAATGCGTTTAACAATAAAGAACCGTGGAAAAGGTTGATAGTCCTATTTAATGGTGCGTTTTTTAACTTTTTATCTGCTGTTTTAATTTCATTTATAATGCTGTTCACTTTTGGATATGGAGATTTAGTTCAAGTTAAAAAAGTGGAAGATTATGCAACGAATTTAATTGATGTAACTGAGAGTAGTTCAGATAAATTGCAAGAAGGGGACATCATATATGCTATAAATGGTGTTGAAACAAATTTCTTAAATGACCAATATTTCATTACTTTAATGAGTGGTGTGAAAGTTGGAAGCGAGTTCACTGTTAAAGTTAAAAGAGATGGTGAATTTAGAGAACTAACTCTTATAAATGGAAAGAAGTTTGAAAAAACGGCAGATGGAAATTATAGGCTTTTAAATGGTGATTTTGTAAGTATAGAAAAAAATGAAAATAAATTCACTATTAAATTGGTTAGCGACCCGAGCGTTGTTGTTGCAACTGTTGAAAGTAAAGATGATGATGAGTTATTCACTTTTGTCTATAAAGACCATAAATATGTTTTTGACAAAGTTAATAGTGAATTATATTCTGGTTATTTAGGTATATCAATTCAAAATTACGTTTACACTGTTGGCGAAGCTTTTGTCAAGGCTGTGCCATTTACATGCGAATGGGCTTGGAAAATTTTAATTTTGCTATGGCAAATTATTAGCGGGCAAATGGGCTTAGATGGTGTTGGTGGACCTATAACAACAATAGGTGCAATGGCAACATATACACAAGCAAGTTGGATTAATTTATTGATATTATTCCCGCTTATTTCTGTAAATTTGGCTGTGTTTAATTTATTGCCTTTCCCTGCACTTGATGGTGCAAGAATGGTGTTTGTGGCCATTGAATGGATAAGGGGAAAACCTATAAGTAGAAAGATAGAGGGCTATGTGCATTCAATAGGATTAATTGTATTGTTTGCATTTGTAATAATTGTAGATGCATTAAAGTTGTTTGTATAACATTTAATCTATTCTAATTTAATAATAAAGAAGGAAGAAAATTTGTGAGTACTGAAGAAAATATTAAGTCTTTAATGAAAAAATATGAAAATAATTTTAAATTAAGTGAAGTTTGCTATGTTAAGAGTAGCAAACTCCTTTGTCTTAATATTTTAAGTTTGGTTGATGCTGATTTGGATTTAAACAAAGCAGAGTTGGAAGGAGATATAAAACACGCTTTAAATGCTGATGTTAATTATAATTTTAATTATATAAAACCCGTTGAAACAATAGATTATTATAGTGAAATTTTAACTAAGTATTTTAAGGAAAACTACAATTATGAAATTGCAAAGGATGATTTTGAAATTAAATTTGAAGAAATTATTAAACTTAAAATTTCCCTTTCAAGCACTTTCTATTTGAAGATTAGATTGCTAGGAGTTGAAGAAAATTTATTAAAATATTTAGATAAATTCACTTTTAAACAATTCAATTTATCTTTTGAACCAAAGATAGAGAACACTCCAATAGAAAGCAAAGTTTATGATTTAAGCAACTTGGCTGAAGAAAGAGAAAAAATGTTAAGTGAAGGCATTGGTGATTACGAGATTGTTCAAAATGACTTTAAGATAAGCGGATTGGACATAATTGTGGGTAAAAACTTTACGGACAAAGCAATGTGCTTAAACCAAATTAAAGGTGAAATGGAGTTCGTGCAAGTTGCTGGAAAGATTAGATATTTCACAGAGCGTTCATTTAAAAAAGTTGTTGAAAAAGATGGGCAAAGTGTAGAGCAAGAAAAAGTTTATTACACCTTTGAAATTTACGATGGCTTTGGGAAGATTAGAGCATCATATTTTCCAACTAAGCAATATTTAGAGAGTGAGAAACATATTGGAGATGACCAAATCTTGACTTTTTGTGGTAAGGCGGAAGTGTATAGGGATAATCTATCATTAAAAGTTAAAGAACTTGCATATTGCTGTTTACCTGAGGGGCAAATAAAGGACTATTCAAAAAAGATTGAGCAAGCACATGTAAATGAAGAAGTTACGCAGGAAAAGAAAAAAGAAAGTGAACCTGTGCATATTCAATATAAGACAGAACCTGAAAGTTATTCTATTGCATTTCCGTGTGAATATTGTGAAAATGACCAAATTGATTTATTTTCCGCTTTTGCAACCAAAAAAGATGTTTGTTCAATGCTAAAAGATAAAGATTATGTTGTTTTTGATTTAGAAACGACAGGACTTGATTATAGCAATAACGAAATTTTGGAAATTGGTGCGGTAAAGATTAGAAATGGGGAAATAATTGAGACTTTCAACACTTTAATTAAACCGATGACAGTTGAGATTAGTGATTTTATCACGGATTTGACAGGCATAAGCAATGATATGGTTAAAGATGCTCCGCATTTTGATGAGGTAGTTGGGGATTTCTTTAAATTTACAAGAAATAGCACAATGGTGGCACATAATTCAGACTTTGATACACTATTTTTAGCTTATCACGCAGGAAAATATTTGTATAAATTTGATAATCCTGTTTTAGACACTCTAAAAATGGCAAGGAATTTAATTGGTGGTGTTAAAAATTACAAACTTGGCACAATAGCTAAATATTTCAATATTCCGCTTGATCACGCACATAGAGCTTTGTATGATACAATTGCAACGGCAAAATGTTTTATAGAATTATGTAAGTTGGAAAGTAAATAAGATTATGAAGAAAATAATAATTGTAAGTGGAATAGTTTTAGGTGTGTGTTTCGTTACACTTGTGTGCGTGTTTGGCATCCCTGCTTTAATTAAATATAATAAAAATTTAAATTCCAATATTGTTGCAGGTTCTGAAACAACATCTGATGAAAAGGATGACACTGGCGAAGATGTTAAGGATGAAATTGAATTTACCCCTTTGGAAAGCTATGAATTGCTTGTTGGTGAAATTGTTAATCTAAAAAGTTGCTTCACAAGCACAAATTTAATGGCGTTTGATATTTTAATAACATCCGAAAGTGAATTTTTAGATGTGTTGGATGATTTAAAATTTAGAGTATCAAAAGATTGTGAAATCGAAGTTAAAGTTTTAAGTAGGTTAAAAACTGAAACTGAGTTTAAAGAACTTGGCAGTTTTGAAGTTGTTGCTTATCAAAAATTTGATGAATCAAAATTTAATTATAAAGCTAAATTTACATCAATAAGCGAATGTGATTTGACTATAACATTTAACGAAGGCATAGATTTTAATTTAATAAATTTAGGCTTTACTTCATTAAGTCTTATTGAGCGAAAAGATAATGAAAGTTCAATAGTTTTAAAACTTGCTATTGAAAATGCGTTGTGTGGTTATGTGAATTTTTCTTACGAACTAAATACAAATGCTGAGAAGGATAAATTTTCAAAAGATATAATATTAAAGCAAGATTTATCATATTTTAAATTGTTTAACATATCTACTTTGGCGGGAAATTTTGAAAGCATAGATTTGTATTTAACAAGAAATGAAGAAAATTATGGTACAATATTTGCGTATAACGATATAATTATTGCAAATGGTTTAGTTGTTAATAATTTTTCATATACATTTACAGCAACAAATAATTGTGTGGAAATTTCTAAAGTTGGTGATGCATATAGAATAACCGCTAAAAATGCGGGTAAAGCAATAATTTCAGTTAAATATGGCGTTGAAGTATTGTGCACATTTGAAGTGAATGTTGATAAAATTGAAATTGAGTTAGTTGAAAAAAGAGGTGAAACATTTAGTGTTTATGAAGGTGAGAGCGTAGACATTTCTCCACTTGAAATTTTGCCAAATTATGCACCATATGAAATTGTTTACAAATGTGCAAATGAAAGTGCTTCAATAAGTTTAAGTGGAATTTTTGTTTCAAATATTGCAGGTGTTTATAGTATTGAAATTTGCATTAATGATTTGAAGTATAATGTTGAAGTCAATGTCGTAAAGAAAGTAAAAGAGAAATATTTTGATTTATACAATAGTGCTGGTGAAGAATTTAGTGCTTTTACTGAATATGAATGCAATGCTAATGATAGTGAAATATTTACATTAAGTTTTGAAAACGCTGATGAAGAAATTTGGGATGGAGCAATAATTGATTTAGTTGTAGAAATTGATGGTGAAATAAACAACGATGTTATTCAAATTGATTGCATTGATACTGAAACATTGCAAATAACATTTAAAAAGAAAGGTAATTATGAATTAATTTTAAGAATAAAGGATACAATTTTTATGTCAAGACCAATTAATTTAAAAATAAATTAAAAAATGCATAAATCTATCAAATATGGTTGACTATTTGTCTTAAAAATTGTATAATGAATAAGGTTATTATAATTATTATTTTAAATGCATCATTCTTTCTTTAATATGTTTTTAAAGTTTTGAGTTTTGTTTTAAAAATAGTGGTTAATTTGAAATCAATATAAAGTTGTAAATAGGGCAAGTTATTGTATTTAATTTGCAACATTTTAAATAATAAAAAGGGTATTTACTAAGAATGAATAAAAGAAAAGCAATAAAAAGATTTATTTTTACGATTTTGTGTTTGGTAGTTGGAATAGTGTTAAGCGTATGCAGTTTTTCCATTCCTTTTACGAACTACAAATTTGCTGGGTTTGCTAATGCCATAAAATTGGGATTGGACCTTAAAGGCGGTGTAACAGCGGTTTACAATACTGAGCAATTAGAAGATGGAGATTTAAATGCACAGATTGAAGCGACTATGGCAAGACTTGGGGATTTAATTGCAAGCAAAGGTTATAGTGAGGCAACAATAGCAAAGCAAGGCACATCACAAATTCGTATTGAAGTGCCAGATGTTGAAGATACACAAGCACTTCTAAATATTATAGAAACGCCAGAACTTTTGGAGATTAAGGCAAAGCAAGGCGTTGAAGAAGAAGCGGACATTACAGGAAGGAATGTGAAGAGTGCAACGGCTGAATATAATCAAGAATCACAAGAATATGGTGTAACTGTAATATTTGATGATGAAGGTAAGGAAATATTTAAGAAACTTACAACAAATGCATATAATGCCACTGATGAAGATTCTAAGAAGATTTACATTTATTTAGGTACAACATTAATTTCTGAGCCAACTGTTCAAAGCATTATTTCTAATGGTAGAACATTTATCTCAGGAAGTATGGATAGAGCAGGTGCTGAAACTTTGGCAGAACAAATTTTAAGTGGTACTTATTCAATTAAATTAAGTTTGGATTCTTCTGAAGTTGTTAGTCCTACACTTGGTGAAGGTGCTATTGAGAGTAGTTTGTTAGCGGGATTGATTGGTATTGTTTTGATAATGGTAATTATGATTCTTATTTATAGAGAATTAGGTGTAATTTCTAGCATAACATTAATGATTTATTCTGTTATTATGATATTCCTATTACAAGCAATTCCACTAGTTCAATTAACATTGCCAGGTATTGCGGGTATCATTTTAAGTATTGGTATGGCATTAGATGGAAGTGTTATCATATTTGAAAGAATTAAGGAAGAATATGCACTAGGAAAGAAGATTCCAACAGCATTTTCTGTGGGCTTTAAGAGGTCTGTAAATGCTATTTTGGATGGACAAATTACAACAATAATTGCCGCTTTGGTTCTATTAGTTTTAGGAACAGGTTCAGTTAAAGGATTTGCAATCGTATTATTGATTGGTATTTTAGTTTCATTATTTACATCATTAGTTGTTCAAAAAGGATTAATGAATATGTATTTAGCATTTAATTCAACAAATGCAAAAAGGTTAAATTTGACAAGAGAGGAGGCATCAACAAGTGAAGTTATCAAGTAAATTAGCAAACACTAAGTTTGACTTTGTTAAAACAAGTAAGTATTTCATTTTTGGTGCAATACTTGTAATTTTAGCAGGAATAATTGCGTTATGTGTTCACGGAGTAAATTTGGGGATAGATTTTACAGGTGGAACAGTTGTAAACATTAAAGCGGGCGATAAATTAAATAATACAAGAACTTACAATGAATATTTAGATAGAGCAAGTGAAGTGTTGGATGGTTATGGCTTAAAAATTGCATATAACCAAAAAGAAGGTGCAGATGAAGATACAACTTTACAAATTAGATATCAGGATATTGAAGGTAAAGATGTAGATGAGATGTATGAAATCACTAAGCAAGTCGTTATAGCACTTCAAGCAGAGTTTAATGCTGATGGCGAAAGCGTTGAGGCTGGCAATCGTATAACTGCAACAGCAAGTTCAAGATTAGTTTTGAATGCGTTATTGGCTGTGGCTATTGCAAGCGTGCTTATTATGATTTATTTGGCTATAAGATTTAAGCAATTCAAATTTGGTGTTTGTTCTATAATTGGATTATTGCACGATGTGCTTATTGTATGTGCATTTATGCTAATATTCAACTTAGAAGTTAGTTCTGTATTTATTGCATCTTTAATTACGGTTATTGGTTATTCTATTAATAACAATGTTGTTATATTTGATAGGATGAGAGAAAATGCAAGTAGATATCCAAATATGATAGTAAATGAATTGACAAATAAATCATTGGCACAAAGTTTAACAAGAACATTTATAACAACAATTACAACATTAATTGTTATTGCGGTTGTAGCGATTGTGGGTGTTCCTTCAATAGGTGCGTTCTGTTTACAAATTTTAGTCGGCATTGCAGCGGGTTTGTATTCATCATTAACTATTGTAACTCCGCTTTGGGCAATTATGTCTAAGAATGACAAGTTTGAACCAAAGAAGAAAGCTAAGAAAGTTGAGCAAATAGATAATAATGATGAGATTATTGTTGAAGCATAATTTAGCGTTGAAATAGTTTTAGATATGATTTAAATTGACCTTTTTAAAAAGGTCAATTTTGGTATAAAGAGAAAGAAGAGGAAGATATGAAATTAAGGAAAGATTATGAAGATATAGATAGTGAATTAATTCGAGAAATTGAAAGGGAATTTAATCTTCCTCATTCTTTGGCAAATTATTTATTCCACTTAGGTTATGACAATAGGGAAAAAGTTTACAATTATTTAAATCCAAACATTGGAAGTTTCTATGACCCATTTTTGTTCCCTGATATGAAAAAAATTGTAGATAGAATAAATTTGGCTATAAAAGGCAATGAAAGAATTTTAATTTTTGGCGACTATGATGCAGATGGAATAGGTTCAACAGCAATATTATACAAATATTTTGAAAGCTTAGGGATTAATGTCGATTATTTTTTGCCTAGCAGATATAGTGATGGATATGGCTTGACAGTTGATAGCATAAATAAAGTAATTGAATTATATAATCCTAATTTAATTATAACGGTTGATTGTGGCATAACTTGTATAAAAGAAGTTGATTATGTTAAAAGTTTAGGGATAGACATAATTATCACAGACCACCACGAACCACTTGAAATATTGCCAAATTGCCCAACCATTGATTGTAAAATAAAAAATCAACCTTATCCTTTTAGATTTTTGTGTGGAGCGGGAATGGCTTTAAAGGTTGTTTATGCTTTATCTAATTATGAAACCGCAAGGAGATATTTTACAATTTGTGCAATTTCAACTATTGCTGATATTGTGGAGCTGACTGATGAAAATAGATTTATAGTTGTTGAAGGGTTAAAAAGTTACGAGCGAGATTGTCCTAATGGGTTAAAATATTTATTTAAAAAGCTGAAAATAAAAGATGCCCCAACTTCAACTGATGTTTCATATAAAATTGCTCCAAAGATTAATGCAACTGGAAGAATGGGTGATGCAACAATTTCCTTAAAATTATACTTAGAAAACGACAATGCTAAAATTATTGATTTGTATAAGCAAATTATTGAAATGAACGAAAAAAGGCAAGTGATTTGTCAAGATATTTTAGGGGAGGCGCAAAAGATAATTAAAGCAAATAATATGCAAAATGATAGCATTATAGTTTTAAAAAACGATAAATGGGAAACGGGTGTATTAGGGATTGTTTGTGCCAAACTTATAGAATGCTATAATAAATCAGTTATTTTGCTAGGAAAAGATGCTCGCACAGGCAATTATGTCGGCTCAGCAAGAGCGGTTGAAGGTGTCAATATTTATGAGGCACTATCATCTTTAAGTGATTATCTTGTTACTTTTGGTGGACACGAAATGGCGGCAGGTCTTACGATTAGCGAAAGTCGTTTTAATGATTTTAGGGTGCAAATTAATTTATTCATATCCACTCACACACAAGAAGTTGATAGAGATTTGCTTTATGATATAGAGTGTGGTGAAGATATGCTAAATATGCAATATTTGGAAGCATTAAATAGGTTTGAGCCATTTGGTGTTGCTAATCCAAAGCCTCGTTTTATGCTTAAAACAAAAAATTTATTTACTTATCCTATGAATAAACATAACGAGCATTTGTTAGTCAAATTTAACAATTATTCTGGTGTTATGTTTGGTAAACCTCATTATATTTATACTTTAAATAGCAAAGCGGTTAAAGGAATATTTTACTCTCCAAACATAGAAGAGTATGCAAACAAAAAGAACATTAAATTGTTTGTTGATGGCGTTTTTTGTGATGATATAAGCGATTTTAGTAAAGATATAAGCAATGGAAGTTATTTTAAACAATATGTTTATGCCATAAGTGCAGAAAATAATTTAAACGTGTCTGTCATAAGTGTTGAAGAAATGTCCAATTTACAGCATAATGGGGTTGTATATGTTTCACATTACAGCGAAATTCCTAACATAATAAAAGATGCGTTGAATTATGATATTGTGGATTTGGTCTATATATCACACAAAAAAAGCGACAACACTCTTTTGATTGCTCCTTATAATTTTGATGATTTAAATGCATTTAACACAATAGTTTTGCTTGATAATGTGCTTGACTCAAATTATATAAACTATTTACAATTTAAATATCCAAAAGCATCAATTAAAATTGTGAATAATCTACCTAAAAAAGAAGTTAAAGTTACAACTGATAAGCAAACTTTTATAAGATTTTATGCCATATTGTTGACTGTAAAAGATAGATATTTTGATGAGATAAATATGTATAAAAATTGCTTTTATAGACAGAATTTTGACTATGCACAATTTGTTTTTTGTCTTTATGTTTTTGAAGAATTAGGCATTGCAAAGATTTTTAGAGATAATGATTTTTATATTGAAATAGACAATAAAAAGAAAACTAATCTATATAATTCAAGGTTGTATTGTAAAATGCTAGCGAAGTTGGTGAAAAATGGTTAATTTACAAGAAGATTTAAAAATATTTGATAATGATGTTTATGATATTTTGCATATATTTGAAAGCGATGTTGATTTAAATAAAATTAATTTAGATGTGTCAGTAGAATATGATAAAGATTTAAAAGAGTGTTTTGTCAAAGTTTTTTTGAATAGAGACCAAGAATTATCAAAATCAATTAAACTTGTTAATAATAAATTGATTGATAAAAGAAATTTAAAAAGAGTGATTAAGCTATTGATATATAATGTCATTAGTCAAAATTATAATTGCCAAAAGCCGTGGGGAAGTTTAACAGGTGTCAGACCATCTAAAATTGTTTATGATTTATTAGCTGAGGGATATAGTTTAGATGATGTTTCTACAATTATGGAGCAAGACTATGAAGTAGGAAAAGATAAGGCAAACCTTATATGTAATGTTGTACGAAATCAGTTATCAAATAAAATGGCGTTAAACGAGGTTGATTTATATATAAATATTCCTATTTGCCCAACAAGGTGCAGTTATTGTAGTTTCATATCAAGTGAATATGAAAGGTGTAAAAAGTTTGTTCCCGAATATATAAATTGCTTAATTAAAGAGATAAATGCAGTTAAAAATTTAATAAATAAAAAGCATCTAACAATTAAAAATATCTATATGGGTGGTGGAACGCCAACAACACTTTCAGCTAATGATTTATCATTAATTTTAAAGCAAATTGATTTTCCGTATAATGAATTTACGGTAGAGTGCGGTAGACCAGACACAATTACATTAGGAAAACTTGAAGTTTTAAAGAATAATAATGTTACACGGATTAGCATTAATCCGCAAACTTTAAATGATACAACTTTGAAAGTTATTGGAAGAAAACATACAAGTGGTGATTTCTATAAAACTTATGAAATGGCTAACAATTTTAATTTTATAATTAATACTGATTTAATTGCAGGATTACCAAATGAAAATTTTGAAGATTTTAAAAGAACTATGGATAAAATTATAGAAATTGCACCTGATAATATAACTATACACACATTGGCTGTTAAGCGGGCTTCTATGCTAAATCAAAACAAAGAAAAGGTTAAGTCATGCAACATAGCAAAAATGGTTGAATATGCTTATAATCAATTAATTCAACTTGGTTATAAACCTTATTATTTATATAGGCAAAAGAATATGTTAGGTTTATATGAAAATGTTGGATATTTTAAAGGAAATAAAATATGTCAATTTAATATTGAAAGTATGGAAGAGAAAGCAAACATTATTGCTTGCGGTGCGGGTGCAATATCTAAGCGAATTTTTTTAAATGAAAGTCGCATAGAAAGATGTGCAAATGTTAAACAAATTCAAGATTATATTTTAAGAATAGATGAAATGATTGAAAGAAAATATGATTTATTTAAATAATCCAATTTTTACTCAAGTTGCATTTATAATAAAAAAATTGAAATTTATCACAAAATTTGCCGTAATCTATTGACAAAATACTCAATATATGGTATAAATATATGTAGTTATTCAGATGGTTGCGTTTATGGTTGTGATGATCATAGATGAGGAAAGTCCGAGCTTCAAAGAGCAAGGTGCCAGTCAACTGCTGGTGAAGGCGACTTTAAGGATAGTGCAACAGAAATAGACCGCTTAAAATTTAGCAAGATTTATGTCAAGTTAAATTTTAAGTAAGGGTGGAAAGGTAGTGTAAGAGACTACCGCTCTAATGGCAACATTGGGGGCTCTGTAAACCCCACCTGAAGCAAGATTAAAAGGGTGTGTTTGAAACTGCTCGTTAGCACCTGAAAAGCATCGCTTGAGCATAACAGAAATGTTATGCCTTAGATAGATAACCATCAAATACAGAACTCGGCTTATAGAATAACTGGAAGTCTTTATGGCTTCCTTTTTTGAGAAACTTAAAAATAAAGCAATATTTAAATTGCAATTTTTTGTATTTTAGTGTAAAATATACGTGTAGATTTAAAGAAATGAAGGTTGACTAAATGATTGAAGAATTTGATGATTTAAAAGCACTTGCCAATGGTGTAAATCCACTTACGGGTGAATTAATTGTTGGTGATACGATGTTGAGTGACCCTAAAATTATACGCATCTTATATAACACATATATAAAGATTATTGATATGCAAAATAGATTAGATATTGTAGAAACTCAATTAGAAAATGCATGTAAAGTGAAAATAGTTAAAAGCAAACCATTCCAATTAGATTGTAATAAAGCGGAGCAATTAATTGCATCTGAAAGTCCTTTGCCTTTAACTAAAATAATTGAAAAACTTAATGCACTCAAAGTTGAAAAAAGTAGAAATTTAAAAAACGCTGATGTTTACCCTTTTTTGATTGAAATGGGCATTCTTTGTGAGGATGTCAACGAAAAAGGTAATAAGAGAATGATTGCTACGCCTAACGCTGAAAAATATGGTGTTACTATTGCTGAGCGTAGGTCAATGAGTGGAAGATTATATGAAGTTATACTCTATGATAAGGAAGGTCAAAACTTAATTTATAATATAATTCTAAAAAAATTTGGAATGAACCAAGAAAGTGAAAAAATAAGTTTATAAAATATTTAATTTTTTTAAAGTTATAAGTTTTTAAAAATTCATAGCACAAAGATTAAATTTAGGAGATGGTGTAGAAAACATAATGGATTTATTTGATAATATAAGCAAAAATAATGAACCTTTAAGTTATAGAATGCGACCAAATAGTTTAGATAAATTTGTTGGACAAAAGCATATTTTAGCCGATGGTAAATTGCTTAGCAGAGCAATTAAAGCACATTGCTTAAATAATTGCATTTTTTATGGCCCGCCTGGAACAGGAAAAACGACATTAGCAAATATCATAGCAAATACATCTGATTCGTATTTTGTTAAATTAAATGCAGTTTCCGATGGGGTGAAAGATGCTAAGGAAGTTATTGGCGAGGCAAGGAAAAATTTCAGACTATATGGCAAAAGGACATATTTATTGTTGGATGAATGCCATAGGTGGAGTAAAAGCCAAAGTGATTCAATATTAGAAGCATTAGAAGATGGAAGTGTTGTGTTTATTGGTTCTACAACTGAAAATCCGTATTTTTCAATGACAAGGGCGATTGTAAGCAGGTGCACGATTTTTGAATTTAAACCTTTAACTGTGAATGAAATTACAATGGGATTAAGAAATGCATTGACTGATAAAGTTAATGGTTTAGGTAACATTAATGTCCTTTGTGAAGACTCCGTTTTAGGATGCTTGGCAAATTTGGCGTGTGGAGATTTAAGAAATGCTTTAAATGCACTAGAACTTGCTGTTTTGAGTTCCCCAAAGAATGAAAAAGGTGAAATAGTTCTAACAAATGAAATTATGGAAAATTCTATTGCGAAAAAGTTAGCTTCCATAGATGAAAACACTTATTACGATGTGCTGTCCGCTTTTTGCAAGTCATTAAGGGGTTCAGATGCTGAAGCAGCATTATATTACGCAAATTTACTTATAGAGTCAGGTTGCGACCCATTAATAATTTGCAGAAGATTGATAGCACACGCAAGCGAAGATGTGGGAATGGCGGATAGCAATGCGTTACTTATTGCAATTTCCGCACTTACTGCAATGAAAGAGTTGGGAATGCCTGAGGGAAATATTCCCCTTACGCACGCCATTATTTATGTCTGTGAAGCGGAAAAATCTAACAGTGTGGTAACGGCACTTGAAATGGCACAAGCGGATGCAAAAAATTTTAGAAATATAAATGTCCCATCATATTTAAAAAATAATAATAATTTAGAAAGCGAAAATCCTAAGGGCTATAAATATCCGCATAATTTTGGTGGTTATGTTAAGCAGGTTTATATGCCAAAAGGGTTGGAAAACCGTGTTTATTATGTTCCTTCCAAAAATGGTAGAGAGAAAAATTTAATAAGAAAAAAGCAATAAATAAATCAACTTAAAATACTTGACAAAAAAATTTAATTATGCTAGATTAATCTAGTGAAAATTTACAAAGGAGTTTTAATAAATGAATTTAAAAGGTACAAAGACTGAGAAAAATTTGTGGAGTGCTTTCGCTGGTGAAAGTCAAGCAAGAAACAAATACACATATTTTGCTAGTGTTGCAAAAAAAGAAGGTTATGTTCAAATTGCAAATATTTTTGAAGAAACTGCAAACAATGAAAAAGAGCACGCTAAACTTTGGTTTAAAGCGCTTGGCGAACTTGGCAACACTGCTGAGAACTTAAAGAAGGCTGCAGAAGGCGAGAATGGCGAATGGACTGATATGTATGTTAGATTTGCCAAAGAAGCAAGGGAAGAGGGCTTTGAAGAATTAGCGAAACAATTTGAAGAAGTCGCTGAAATTGAAAAACATCATGAAGAAAGATATCTTGCTTTATTAAAAAATATTGAAGAAGATAAAGTGTTCAAAAAGGATGAAGAAGTGGTTTGGATTTGCCAAAATTGTGGAAGAAGAATTGTTGCTAAGCAAGCTCCTGAGATTTGTCCAACTTGCAAACATCCACAATCATATTTTGCATTAGATGTAAAAAATTATTAATAGTTTAATTATATGATTAAAGAGTAATAAAAAATTAAATAAAGTAAATTAATCAATTATAAATAAAGAACTTGCATAGAAAGTTATGCAAGTTCTTTTGCTTGTGTTTATATTTCTTATTATATTAATTCAAATTATTAAATGTTTGATGCATTGTCGTAAATTGAATATGGCTGATAATTTAAGTTTTCGTTTCCATTTAAAATAGGATTAGCACTTTCTCCGTTATAATTTGCATAATCTGTTGGATTATCATTTAATAATGTATTGTTTCCATTTGGTAGAGCAGTGTTTGGTAAAGTTGTGCTATTTGTAAAATTATTGATTTCTTCATTATTTAATGTGTTATTATTTGCTATATTGTTTATATTGTTATCATTAATAAAATTATTGTTATTCAAGTTTGCAGTTTTGCAATTACCTAAACAAGTTGATGGAAGGTTGCATTGTGGGCAAGTTTCGCAGATCTCACAATTCGCACAATTATTGCAAATTTCACAAACATTACACTCGTGGCAATTCGTGCAATTATTATCTATATTTTGTGTGTTATAGTTATTATTTACACTATATTTACCGTTGTTTAAATTATTAGCAATTTCATTTTGATTACTTAAATTGTTGTTATGGTTTAAGTTGTTATTTAAATTATTAACATTATTTGGATAGTTTGATGCATTTATATTGTCGTTGGCTAAGTTGTTGTTATTTTGGACATTGCAATTACCATCGCAAATAGACGGGTTTTGACAGCTTGGACAAACTTCGCATATCTCACACTCGGCACAGTTTCCGCAAATATCACAAACTTGACATTCGTGGCACTCACCATTTATGCAGTTATTGTTTAAATTTCCATTAATTGCATTGTTATTTGCTATGTTATTGTCAATCACATTATTTTCACTATTGTTAAGATTTGGTTCAATGGTGTTGTTATCTATTTTATTATAATCAGCTTCAATATCTGTTCCGTTGTTAATGTTGTTGAAATTATTATTTCTAAAATTATTTACGTCACTCATTAAAATAAGTTGATTGTTAAGCCTATCTAAAACCATTTGAATGTTTTGAAGTTGAACTATTCTGTTTTCTAGAATATTTAAAACATTAATGTATTTTGCATTTAAAGTTTCAGTGCTTTTATAAAAATTGTTTCTTAGTTCATATAAATTGTTTAGTTCATTAGTGATGTATCCGCTTGTATTTTGAATGTTTACCAAAATGTTGTTTATTGTTGCACTATATTCTTGTAATGTGGCAATTTGTTCTTCAGTCAATTCGTTTAAATTATAGTTTAATAGATATGCATTGTTACGGACATTTATAGTGTCGTTAATAATATCATAAGTTAATTGGTTTAAAATTTGATTTGCTGCTGTGATATCACTTGTTATTAAGAATAGATCTTGCATTGATTGTAAATAAGAAATTAAATAAGATGTATCTAAACTATTTACATTATCAATATATTTGGGTTCGTATGAATAGTTTAAATTATATGTTCCATCATAGGGCGTTGCGGAAACACTAGCAACAACATTATTATTTAAATTGCGTGTATAATTCATATTATTATAAGAATTGTAATTTACCATAGGATTTAATTCATTTATTGCATAGTCTTCTAAATATAAACTATCTAAATTCCTTATAGTTGATGCTATGTTTGCCATATCATTTTGCAATAAATTAATTGCACTTTGCGTGTTTAAAGTTGTGTTATTGTAACAACCTGATGCAATACATAAAATTGAAATTAAAATAAAAGATAATAAAGATAATTTTTTCATTTTTAAACTCCTTTATCATTATATTGTGCTATTTTTATAAAATTATGTGTATGAAAGTTATAAAAATTGTCAATTATTTTTGCAGTGAGGTTAAGTTATTTATGGCAGATTTAGAAACAAAACAAAAATATAATGAATATGTAAAAAGCAAAAGTCCTATGACAAAGCCATTTCCTACATTATTGTGGGCATTTTTAGTTGGTGGCACAATTTGCGTGATAGGACAAGCATTCTATGATATTTATAGCGTTGCATTTCCTGAATTTACTAAGGATATCCTTAGGGCGTACACTTTATGTACGATGATATTTTTAGGAACGTTTTTGACAGGAATTGGTGTATATGATAAAATTGGTGCATTTGCAGGTGCGGGTTCAATTATACCTATAACGGGTTTTGCAAATTCAATAGCAAGCCCAGCCATTGAGTTTAAGACAGAAGGGTGGATTTTTGGAATGTGTGTTAAAATGTTTACGATAGCGGGTCCCGTTATAGTCAATGGAATAGTTTCGAGTATAGCGGTTGGCTTAGTTTATTTAGTATTTGGAATAAGTTAAGAGTAGGTGAGATATGGGAAAGATAGGAAAGCAAACTGTAATTTTGAAGAAGAAGCCTAACATATTATGCGGATATTCGGTTGTGGGGCCAAAAGAGGGAAATGGTCCAATGGCTTCATATTTTGATAGGATAATGTCTGATGATATGTGTGGACAAAACACTTACGAAAAAGCTGAACAAAAATTTATGGAAAAGGCAGTGTTTGGCGTGATAGACAAAGCAAATTTAAAGCCACAAGATATAGATATGTTTTTGTCTGGTGATTTGCTTAATCAAATTATTTCTGCAACTTTTACTGCTAGAGAGTTTGATACGACTTTCATTGGACTTTTTGGTGCATGTTCTACTATGACTGAAAGTTTAGCAATGGGTGCGTGCTTGGTTGATGGGGGTTATGTAAATAATGTACTTTGTGCTACTTGCAGTCATTTTGCAAGTGCTGAAAGACAATTTAGAAACCCACTTGAATTGGGAACTCAACGCCCACCAACTGCACAATGGACAGTTACGGGTGCAGGTGCGACAATTTTGGAGTGTGGGGTTGGTGGGCCTTACATTGAAGCGGTAACATTTGGCAAGGTTAGCGATTATGGCATAACAGATGTAAATAATATGGGGGCAGCAATGGCACCCGCAGCAATGCACACACTGAAAGCGCATTTTACTGATTTGAATAGAACGCCAGAAGATTATGATTTAATTTTTACAGGCGATTTGGGAAAACTTGGCAGTGAAATTTTAATTGACCTAATGGAAAGAGAAGGCTTTAAGTTGGGGATTAATTATAATGATTGTGGTTGCTTAATATTTGATAAAGAGCAAAAAACTTTTATGGGTGGAAGCGGTTGCGGTTGTAGTGCATCCATTTTAAATTCGTATGTGCTTACGAAATTATTAAATAAGGAAGTTAAATCGGTTTTATTTTTATCAACAGGTGCGTTGTTAAGTCCGTTATCAGCACAACAAGGTTTAAGCGTGCCAGGTATAGCACACGCAATATCAATAAGGAGTGAATAGTGAATTAATTATGTTTTTAGATTATGTTATTGTATTTTTAGTCGGCGGTGCAATTTGTTTGGTTGGACAAGTGCTGATTATTAGAACACAGATGACAACCGCCCGCATTTTAGTTTTATTTTTAGTGTTGGGTGTTGCATTAGAAGCATTTGGTTTATATGAACCTTTCGCTGAGTTTGCTAAATCGGGGGCAATGATTCCTATTTGTGGTTTTGGTAGCACGTTGGCACGTGGAGCAATAGAGGGGGCATCAACTGGCACAATATTGGGTGTGCTTAAGGGCGGATTGTCGGCAACGGCAACAGGAATTTCGGCGGCAGTTTTCTTCTCTTATATATTTGCAATGATATTTAGAAGTAGGACAAAGAAATCAGGTAAATAGAATTAATATTTATATAGCAAAAAGCCATTGGAGTTTAAATAAAATTTCAATGCCTTTTTGTTATTTTGATAAAAATATTTGCATATAATTTAATATGAAATACAACGACATTGTTGGACAAGTTAATAAGAAAATGCCACGAAAAAAATATGTATCTTTCATTATCAGTGTTTCAATATTAATTGCACTTATTTTTTTATTTTTCAATAATGTTGTCAATCCTATTATATTGTCTACGAGTGAAATTAAAGTTAGAAGTTTAACTTTAAAGGCTGTAAATTCGGCTGTTGCGGAAGTTGTTTCAGAATCTATTTTATATAATGATTTGATAAATATAAACACAAATGAAGATGGCGACATTACAATGATTTCCGCCAACTCTATCCTTATAAATAAACTATCAAAAGAACTTGCGAGAACTGCACAAGCGAAGTTGGAAATTATGGGCAATGGCGGACTAAATATACCAATAGGGACTTTTAGCGGTATGCCAATTTTTGTAGGTAGGGGTCCTGATGTAAAAATTAAACTTATTCCAATAGGTTCAATAACTTGCACATTTGAATCAAATTTTGAAAGTGCTGGGATAAATCAAACGCATCATCGCATTTATGTAAATATTGATGCTAGTGTCAGTATGGTTTTACCTGTGGAATATAAAACAGTTAAAAATCGTTCACAGGTTCTAATTTGCGAGAGCATCATTATAGGAAAAATTCCTTCAACATTTTTGCATTCTGACACAATGGAAGATATGCTTGACTTAATCCCTTAGTCTACTTCATTAAACACTTTCTCAAATAGCTTATTTTCAACTATAGTTGTTTCATTTTTAAAAGGGTGATAAAATTCTAAATGGTAGCAATTTAAATACATCCTTTTTTCAATATTTAGTTCTTTGCAATCTTCTATGCCATAAAGTTTATCGCCTAAAATGGGGCAGTTGATTGAAGATAAATGCAATCTAATTTGGTGTGTCCTTCCAGTTTCTAATGATATTGTTGCATACGATATATTGTGTGATAAATTATAGCGAGCACCCAATATATTTGTTGCTGATGGCTTGCCATTTATGTCAATTATTCTTTTTAGTTCATTTCTTCCATCGGCATTTGTTTTTGTTAAAATTTGGTTTGCTTATTTGTTGTTTGTTTAATTTGTTATGGGTGATGACTTCATATTTTTTGAGAACTTGACTCTTTTCATTTAAAAGAAAATCATATGAAATTAAATCTTTGCAAATTAAAACATAACCAGATGTTTCTTTATCTAGTCGGTTAAACGCCCTAAAAACAAAATCAATTTGTCCTTTATGTTGCATATAATCAGTAACAAAATTTGCAAGTGAATTTTCATTATTGCAATAAGAGGGTATTGTTGCAATTCCGCTGTCTTTAAATACAATTAAATAATTATCATCTTCATAATCAATTTTAAGTTGCCTACAAATTGGGATAATGTTATTTCTTTCTAATTCAATTAAATTGATTTTTACAATGTCGCCACAATTCACTTTTTCATTCATTCTTATGGGCTTCTCATTTTTTAAAATTTGACCCATTTCTTTACTTAAAGATTTTATAAGATTGGATGAAAATCCTTTTTCCTTAAAAAAATCTTTAACTTTTTCATAATCTTTATTTAAAATAAATTTGTATGTTTTCATATTATAATAGGATAATTAAAATTTAAGGATTTGTAAAGGTATTTTGTTATATTTCTTGACACAAATTATAAAAATGTGCTAAACTAAATTAGTTAAGATAGTTTTAGTGCGATTTTTTTTGTTATAATGAATTAGTTTGCAAATTGAATTGTATTTTAATTTTGGAGGGAGAATGAAAGAAACAATTTTAGAAATAGGCAATGAAACTGAAAAAGAGTTGAATGAGTCTAAGTCAAGTAAAGAAATTGAAGAAATAAGAGTTAAATGTTTGGGCAAAAACGGAAAATTGACATCAATTTTAAAGGGCTTAAAAGATTTGTTGCCTGAGCAAAGAAAGGAAGTTGGTGCCTTAGTCAATAGTGTAAGGGAAAAGATTGAAACAAGGATTGATGAGTTAAAGGCTAAATTTGAACAATTTGAAATGGACAAAAAGTTAATGGCTGATAAGATTGATGTAACGATGCCAGCAAATGATGTTGAAGTAGGTGCATTAAATCCTATAACGCAAGTTCAGCAAAAAATAATTGACATCTTTAAGGATTTGGGATTTGATGTATATGATGGACCTGAGGTTGATTTTTATGATTACAACTTTGATAAGTTAAATATTCCTGCTGACCATCCTGCAAGAGATAGTCAAGATACATTTTATATAAATGAAAATCTATTGCTTCGTTCTCAAACATCTACAATGCAAGTGAGAGTTATGGAGAATTCTAAACCACCAATTAAAATGATTTCAACAGGTAAAGTTTATAGGGGTGATGAGTTGGATGCAAGTCATAGTCCTGTTTTTCATCAATTAGAAGCATTAGTTGTTGATAAGGATGTAACGCTTGCAGACCTTAAAGGTGTTTTGGATTATGTTGCAAAATGCCTATTTGGAGATGAGATAAACATAAGAATGCGTCCATCATTTTTCCCATTTACTGAACCAAGCGTTGAAGTTGATATAACTTGTAGCAAATGCAAAGGGAAAGGTTGCCTAACTTGCAAAAACAGTGGTTGGGTTGAAATTTTAGGCACAGGAATGGTTAATCCTAAGGTATTGGATAACTGTGGAATAGATAGTAAAATTTATTCAGGATTTGCTCTTGGTATAGGAATAGAAAGAGTTGTTTTAGGTTTAAGTGAAATAAGTGATATAAGAACTTTGGTTGAAAATGATATAAGAACATTAAAACAATTTAAATAAAGATATAAGTCATCAAATTATGATAACATAATAAGATGAAGAGATAGGAAAAGATAGTTAAGGAGAAAATATGAAATTATCATTAAAGTGGTTAAATGACTTTGTTGAAGTTAAAGATATAGAACCAAAAGATTTAGCAGAAAAAATGACTAATGCAGGTTTTGAAGTTGAATCAATAGAATACAAAGATAAAGGTATGGAAAGAGTTTTTGTTGGTGAAATAAAGAAACTGGAAAGGCACCCAAATGCTGATAGGTTGCAAGTTTGTTCAATAGATGTTGGGTTTGAGCAAGTGCAAATTTTAACAGCGGCAACAAACGTGTTTGAAGGGGCGCAAATCCCTGTGGCATTAGATGGGGCAGACTTGCCTTGTGGCGTTTTGATTAAGACATCTAAAATGCGTGGGTTAGAATCACAAGGAATGCTTTGCAGTGGTGCAGAGTTAAAAATTGATAACAGTGTTTATGATGGTGCAGAAATTGATGGTATAATGATTTTGCACGAAGATTATAAGTTGGGAACACCTATTGCACAAGTTTTAGGTTTTGATGATGTCGTTCTAGATGTTTCAGTGCTTTCAAACCGACCTGATTGTAATAGCGTTTTAGGGTTAGCAAGAGAGATTAGTGTTATTTTGGATAGACCATTGAAAATGCCTGAACTTGATTATGAAGAAAGTGATGTGCTTTGTATGGACTTGATTGACGTTGATATCAACACAGATAGATGTTTAAGATATATGGCTAGTGTTGTTACGGATTTAAAAATATGCGAGTCTCCAAATTGGATTAAGCAAAGATTAAATGCAGTTGGCATAAGGTCAATAAACAACATAGTTGATATAACAAACTATGTTTTAACCGAAATTGGGCAACCAATGCATTCTTTTGATTATGACAAGATAGGCGAAAAGATTTTAGAAGTGAGAAATGCTAAGAATGGTGAAAAGATTTTAGCATTAAATATGGAAGAATATTCACTTGACAATAAAGATACGGTGATTGCTGACAAGAATAAAGCGCTTGCCATTGCCGGTGTTATGGGCGGATTTGGTTCTGGCATTAACTCTATGTCTAAAAATCTTGTATTTGAATCAGCAACTTTCACCCGTGGAGATATCCGTGCTACAAGCAAAAAGTTGGGGTTAAGTTCAGATAGTTCAAGTAGATATGAAAAGGGGGTTGCTCCTGCATTTTGTGAACTTGGCTTAAAGCGTGCTTTGCATTTAATTTCAAGTTTAAGCTATGGAAAGATTAGTAAAGGAATTGTTGAAGAGTGTTTAGTTGCAATTACACCAAAAGTTATAAATGTTAGCGTTTCAAGCTTAAATAAATTGCTTGCATTAAATTTGAAAGCGGATGAAATTGTGTCAATTTTGACAAAATTAGATTTTGTAGTTGATAAGATTGATACCGATATCTTGCAAGTTAAAGTTCCTGTGGTTAGAAACGATATTGAAACTTTGGCTGATATTGCAGAAGAAGTGATTAGAATTTATGGTTTTGATAATGTTGAAACTCGTTTACTTTCAAACACAAGTTACACACCAAGGCACAAAAATGTTAAGTTGGATAATATTTTTAGATTAAAGCAAATGTTTGTTGATAGAGGATTTTATGAATTAAATACAATATCTTTATCAAATTTGAATTTAATAGAAAAATTAAATTTAAATATAAATGAAGAAGATTTAATAAATATATCTAATCCATTAAATGCCGATTTGAAATATATGAGAATAAATATGGCTGATAGCGTTTTAAATGTTATTTCATCAAACAACAAACATTCTAACAAAAATTTAAGAGTTTTTGAAATTGCAAGAGTGTATAATAAAAATGAAAATGTTGGTTCTTTGCCATATGAAAAAACAACATTGTGTTTTGCTGTTTCTGGTAAGTCAATAGATTTCTTTAAGTATAAATCTATGGTAGAAAATGTTTCAAATACACTAAATGTTGTGTTTGATTATAGTGAAAGCGATATTCCATATCTAAATAATTATAAGTCAGCGAACATAAATCTTGCAGATAAAACAGTCGGCTATTTGGGTTTTGTTCATCCTACAATTTTGAAAAATTATGAAATTGATGAAGATGTTTTGATTTGTGAAATATGTTTAGATGATTTTATTGAAAATCAAAAGCAAATAACTCACTTTGAGGCTTTTAGCAAATTCCAAAGTGTAAATAGAGATTTTTCATTTATAGTGCCAAACGATATGCAATATAAAGAACTTGCTAAGGTTGTTAAAGAATCAAGTGGTAAATATTGCAAAAATGTAGAATTAATTGATGTTTACGATGGTGCAGGCATTGAAGAAGGATTTAAGAGTTTAACATTTAGATTAACATTTGAGAAAGAAGATTCCACATTTACTGATGATGAGATGGATAAAATTTCAACACGACTTATAAAAGCACTTGAATATAAGTTAAATATTAAATTGAGAGAGATGTAAGATGATATTTTTAGATAACGCATCAACAACTAAAATGGATTTAGGGTTGATGAAAATTATTGAAAATTATAGTATTAATGAATTTTTTAATCCATCTGCTCCTTATTACAAAGCAAAGGAAGTTGGACAAAAAATTAAAAATGCAAAAAATGACATTTTAAATGCTTTAAATGGTGTGGCGGGGAGTTCATTCATTTTTACAAGTTCAGCAACCGAATCAAACAATTCTGTTTTGTTGGGTCAATTAAACAAAAGATTTAAAAAAGTTTTGATATCTAGGGGTGAGCATAATTCAATAGCAAATACAATTAATGAAATAGAAAAGAAAGGGTTTGAAGTTGAATTAATTAATTTAAACAAAAATGGTCAAGTTGATATAGATGATTTTAAGGCTAAAATGACAAGTGATGTTGGCTTAATTTCAATAATTCATGTATCAAATGAAACAGGTGCTGTCAACGACATTAAAACTTTGGTTGAAATAGCAAAAGAAATTAATCCAGATTGCCTATTCCATTCAGATGGTGTTCAAGCATTTGGGAAGGTTGAAGTTGATTTGTCTAAACTAAATGTAGACTATTATACTATTTCAGCACACAAGATACATGGTCCAAAGGGGATAGCGGGATTATATGTAAAGAAAACATTTAAGCCTTATGTTTTGGGCGGTGGTCAACAAGATGGATTGCGTTCTGGCACTGAAAATGTGCCAAGCATTATGGCTTTTGCTGAAATATGTAAAAAACAAGATTATAAAACACATTCAATTTATGTGCAAAAATTGCGTGATGAATTTATAAATATTATAAGCGTAAATAAAAATATTATAATAAATGACTTTGATAATACTTCACCATTTATTTTAAGTTTGATATTTAAAGGGGTAAATGGTGAAACCATTGTTAATGCACTTGAAAAATTTGACATATTTGTTGGCGTTGGTTCGGCTTGTTCTTCAAAGAAAGTGGGAAATTCGACACTTGAAGCGATTGGGTATGACAAGAACATTGTTAAAGGAAGCATAAGAATAAGTTTTGATTTTACAAATACTTTGGATGAAGTTAGGGAAGCAGGTTTGAAGATTGTTGAAGTCTTTGAAAAATATGACGCACAAATAAATAGGAGAAGTTAATGGAAAAAGTTATTTTACTTAGATATGGCGAAATTTATCTTAAAGGGAAAAATAGGAAATATTTTGAAGATGCCCTTTTAAAAAATGCATATGACAAAATTAGGCAATATAATGTTCATATTGAAAAAATTGCAGGTAGGTTTGTTGTTTCTAATGTTGGTGATAATGAAAAGCAAATTTGCGACAAATTAAAAGAAGTTTTTGGCTTTATTTCTTTAAGTGTTGCGTATGTTGTTAATTCAACCGTAGATGAAATTAAAAATTTTTGTTCAACAATAAAATTGAAAGGCTCATTTAAGGTTGAAACATCAAGAGCGGATAAGTCTTTTCCTATAAATTCAATCAATTTTAGTGCAGATATTGGTGAAGTTGTTTTAAATGCTAATGATAGTTTAAGGGTTGATTTGCACAATCCTGAGCATATAATTGATATAGATATAAGAGAAAATGGAAAAACTTACATTAGTTTTGAAAAAATCAAGTGTTTGGGTGGAATGCCTGTTTCAACTTCTGGTAAAGGAATTTTAATGTTATCAGGTGGAATTGATAGTCCTGTAGCGGGCTATTTAATGGCGAAAAGGGGACTAGAAATAAATTGTGTATATTTTCATAGTCATCCATACACAAGTGATGAAGCAAAACAAAAAGTTATTGACTTGGCGAAGGTTATAAGTAAGTATAGTGGTAAATTAAAATTATTTATTGTGCCTTTTACTGAAATTCAAGAAAGAATTCATTTTGATTGTTCTAGCGAATTTACAATTACGATTATGCGTAGATTTATGTATAAAATTACTGAAATGATAGGAATGCAAAATGAATGTAAGTGTTTGATAACTGGAGAGAACTTAGCACAGGTGGCAAGTCAAACAGTTCAAGGCATCACTTGTAGCAATGCAGTTCTTGAAGAATTTCCTGTTTTTAGGCCTTTGATTAGTTTTGATAAAAATGAAATTATTGAAATAGCAAGGAAGATTGGCTCATTTGATATTTCTAATTTACCATATCAAGATTGCTGTACGGTTTTTGTTCCTAAAAAGCCAATTATTAAGCCTAAAATAAGGGAATGCATAAAGCAAGAAGAAAAGATTGCAGACAAGGATATGCTAATTGAAAATGCAATTAAAAATACTGAAATTATAGAAATAAATGAATATATGAAATAATTTTTAATTGCAAAATTAAACTTTAATTCATCAAATTTGGTGGGCTAAAGTTTTTTGTTTTATAAAAATATAAAGATTTTATAATAAATTTGTCAATTATGTTTGACAGTTTCTGCTAAATCTATTATACTATTAATGTGGACTAAGTAGGTTAAATAAAATTGCACTTATTTTATGCTGTTCCAATTTGTCAATTAATTGTGGTAGAATATAGATTTGATGAAGGATTTCAGCCTTAAATAATTGTAATTTGTTACATATATTTAATTTTTGCAGTTTTGTATTTTTGTAAATATCTAATAAGTTGTTTTTAAGACTGCATTAAATACAAAATGCAGTGTATGTAACATTGACTTTAACATATATAACTTATAAAATTTATAGATAAACAAGTCTTTATAGGAGTTTTAATAAATAGTAAATTTTATATGGTAAACTATTTTCTCCGCAGAAAATAAGGAGTAGAAAGAAATGACACCAATTATATTATCAATAATTGTGGGTGGAGTTTCTTTGATTGTAGGGGCATTTTTAGGAATATTTATATCTAAATTAATTGATAAAAGAAATGCAACAATAGCCAAATCAAAAGCGGCAAAAATAATTGAAGATGCTTATTCTGAAGCTAAGGCAGTGAAAAAAGAATCTATTTTAGAGGCGAAAGAAGAAGCACATAAAATTAAGCAAGAGTTAGATTTGGAGATAAGAGAGAGAAGAAATGAAATCCAAAAGCTAGAAGAACGATTAATTACAAGAGAAGAAAACATAATAAAGAAAGAAGATGCTTTAGATAAAAAGCAGGATAGTTTAGAAAATCTTAAAGAAAACTTGGCTGAAAAAGAATCGCAAATAACTGAGCAAAAAGAAAACTTAGATAATGAGTGGAACAAGTGCAGTGCAGAACTTTCACGCATTGCTGGGTTATCAAGTGAACAGGCAAAGGCTGAACTTGTGGATAGTTTGGTTGATGAAGCAAAACAAGAGTCAGTTAAAATTGTTAAAGAATTGGAGCAACAAGCAAAAGATGAAGCGGATAAACGAGCTAAGGAAATTGTAACGCAAGCAATACAAAAGTGTGCTGTTGACCATGCTCAAGATATAACTATATCTACAGTTTCAATCCCAAACGAGGAAATTAAGGGAAGAATTATAGGTAGAGAAGGGAGAAACATTAGAGCATTAGAGCAAGCAACAGGCGTTGAACTTATCATTGATGATACACCAGACATAATCACACTTTCAAGTTTTGACCCAATTAGAAGAGAGATTGCTAGAATTGCTTTGGAAAAATTGATTTTAGATGGAAGAATTCACCCAACTAGAATTGAAGAATTAGTTGAAAAGGCAAGAAAAGATGTAGAGTTGTCAATAAGAGAAGCGGGCGAAAATGCTTTATATGATTCAGGCATACACAATATGCATCCTGAACTTGTTAGAATTTTAGGAAGATTAAAGTTTAGGACAAGCTATGGACAAAATTGTTTAAACCATTCATTAGAAGTTTGCCATTTGGCTGGACTAATGGCTAGCGAGTTGGGTGCCGATGTAAACATTGCTAAGCGTGGTGGATTATTGCACGATATAGGAAAAGCAATGGATTTTGAACAAGAAGGTACACATGTTAGCATAGGTGTTGAACTTGCTAAAAAATACAAAGAAAGCCCTGCGGTTGTTCATTGTATTGAAGCACATCATTTTGGGGTTGAATTCCAATCTATTGAAGCGGTTCTTGTTCAAGTTGCTGATGCGATTTCAAGTGCAAGACCTGGGGCAAGAAGAGAAAGTTTAGAAAACTATATAAAGAGACTTCAAAACTTGGAAAATATTGCAAATTCATTTGATGGCGTTGATAAATCTTTCGCTATTCAAGCAGGTAGAGAAGTTAGAGTAATTGTTCAACCTGAAAAAGTAAGTGATAGTGATGCTTATTTCTTAGCAAAAAATATTGCTAAAAAGATTGAGGCCAGTTTGGAATATCCTGGGCAAATTAAAGTTAATGTAATAAGAGAAATAAGACGAACTGAAATTGCTAAGTAAAAATAAAATTTAAAATGCATTATAATTTATGGTTATAATGCTTTTTTATATTTAATTATTGTTTTATTACATATTTTAATTTAAATTACGCATAATAGGGTTATGTATGTGGCATTTTTTATTTTGTTAGGGATCTTCTTAATCTTAATTTTACCACTAAAATTTAATGTTGATTTAAATTTGAATGCGTTAAAAAATCGTGGGTTTATAAAATTAAAATTATTTTCAATTAAATTTTTATATTACAAATTGAAATATAAAGAAAAGAAAATTATTTTAAGCAATGTAAAAACCACAAAAGAAATAAATTTAGAAATTAATAAGCAAAACATTGACTTTATGAATGAGTTACAAACTCAATTAGTTAAAAGATTGTATTTAAAAAATTTAAAAGTTTATTTAAATGTTGGAGTTAAAGAAAACCCATTTGCAAGTGCAATGTTGGGGGCTGGATTTGAAATTTTGTTATCAATATTGTCAAGTATTGTAAAATTCCACAAGCCAACGGCAGATGTAAATTATAAAATATGCACATATTATGAAAAGAATATAGGAATACTAAATATAGACTTTGCAATCTCTATATCAATTACAAATTTGATTATTTCATTAATAAGAGCAAAATCAATAATAAAAAAGAAGGAGCAGTTAAAAAATGAGTCAAAAGGAAAATTTAAATCAAAGAATAAATCGAAAGCATCCAATTGAAGATGTTATAACGGACACATTAAAGAATATTAAGGACATTATAGATATAGACACAATAGTTGGAACACCTATAAAAACGCAATGTAATAATTATGTTGTGCCCATTTCGCAAGTTACAGTTGGTTACCTTGGCGGTGGTGGAGAATATTATGATACCAAAGTAAAAAAGGTTGACCACCCATTCGCTTTGGGTTCTGGTGCGGGGATGACAATAAAACCAATAGGCTTTATAGTTGAAGAAAATGGAATCATTAGATATATACAAACAGCACCACAAAATGGTTTTGAAAATATAGTAAAAATTATAACTGATACCGCAAAAAGTTTTAAATTAAAAAATCAATCATTTGGAAATGATAGTGATATGAATAATGAACAATCATTTAGCAATGTAAATATGAACAAAAATAATTCTTATGAAGGAGAATAATCTATGACAATTAAACATATAAATAAAAATTTGCTTTTTATAGTTTTAAGTTTAATTACAATATTTTGCGTAATTAATTCATCAACTACACTATATAATGTTAATGCTGATATTGATTTAAACGCTTCAACGGCAAAAGCGATGTGTGTGATTGAGGCAAATAGTGAAAGAGTTATAGCAAGTAAAAGTTGTGATTTAAAGTTAGCTATGGCAAGCACAACGAAGATAGCGACAGCAATTACAGCAATAGATCATTTGACAGATGATTTAGATACAAAATATATTGTGCCAGATAAAGCGGTGGGAATTGAAGGTACATCAATGTATTTAAAGAAGGGAGAAGAAGTTTCAAAAAGAGAGTTGCTTTATGGGCTTATGCTTTCATCTGGTAACGATTCAGCAATGGCACTTGCTTTATTGACAAGCAACACTGAAGCTGAGTTTTGCGAATTAATGAACGAAACAGCTAAAAAAGCGGGAGCAAACAACACAAATTTTGTCAATCCACATGGTTTGGATGTGGATAATCACTACACAACAGCAAAAGATTTGGCTTTAATAACAGCATATGCACTAAAAAATGAGTTATTTGCCGAGATATCAGCAACAAAAAATTGTGTTATAGAAGAAACAAATAAATACGAAACAAGATATCTACGAAATAAAAATAGGTTACTGCATACATTAAATAATTGCATTGGAGTAAAAACGGGGTTCACCGATAATGCAGGTAGGTGCATTGTTGTTGCAACCGAAAAAGATGGATTAAAACTTATATGTGTTTTGTTTAATTGCCCAGATATGTTTGAAGAAGGTGCAAGATTATTAAATTATATAAATTCAAATTATGATATGGTTGAAATTTTAAAGCCAAATAGCTATGTAACTTCAATCCCCGTAAAAAATGGAGATAAAAATGTTGTTAGATTATATGCTCAAAATGCATTTAGTTATCCATTAAGCAAAACTGAGCAAAGCGAGATGGTTGTTAATTATGATTTTCCAAAAACTATTGATGCTCCAGTGGATGAAGAAAAAAATATAGGTAAAATTAATATTTTTATTGGTAAACAATTGCTTTTTTCAACAAATATATGTACAATAGATAATGTAAAATTAATGGATAAAAATAATGAATTAAATAACATTATTGAAAATTGGTTTTAATTTTCATATTGGACATAAGGAAAAATAGATGAGAATAAATAAATATTTAGCACTTTGTGGAGTGGATTCAAGAAGAAAAGTTGAAAAATTAATATTAGATGGAAAAGTTACTGTAAATGGAAAAGTTGTAACAGATTTAGCAACAAATATAGATGAAAAAGTTGATGAAGTTGTATATGATGGAAAAATTTTAAAAATACAAGATACAAAATTTAAATATATAATGCTAAATAAGCCGAAAGGCTATGTAACAACGGTAAGTGATGAGTTAAATAGAAAAACAGTCATGGATTTAGTTGCCGACATAGATGAAAGGATATTTCCTGTTGGAAGATTAGACTATAATACAGAAGGTTTGCTTTTGCTAACAAATGATGGTGCATTGGCAGAGAGATTAACAAAGCCTAATTTCGGAATAACTAAAACTTATATTTGCGTTATTGAAGGGAAGATTAAGGAAAGCGAACTTGCAATGTTGCGTGCTGGAGCTATCATTGATGGCGAAAAGCTTAACAAATGCAAAGTGAAAGTTACAGCAGTTGAAGATAATAAAACAAGGTTAGAGATTGTTATAGACCAAGGTAAAAATAGGCAAATACGAAAGATGATGGAATATGTTCATAAAGAAGTTTTGTTCCTTAAAAGGATTAAAATTGGAGAACTTAAATTGGGCGGTTTGACAAGGGGCAAATATAGAGAATTAAAAGATTATGAAATAAACTATTTGTATGGGCTTTGTTCGTTATAATAAAGTCCATCTTTATTTATTTTATAATTTAGTCAATATTTAATATAGATTATTTAGTTGGCTAATATTAAAATATTAATCTAAAACTATAAAGGTACAAAATGAATAACAATATATTATATTATGATGTTGCAATTATTGGCGCAGGGGCTTCTGGATTGATGGCAAGTGTGGGGCTTAGGAGTGCTGAAAGTGATTTAAAAATTGCAATAATTGATAAAAACGAAAAAATTGGCAAGAAAATGTACATTACAGGAAAAGGAAGATGTAATGTATGTAATAAATGTAATACACAAAATATTGTAGAAAATACAGTTCATAACGGCAAATTTCTTTATAAAAGTTTGCAAAATTTTGGAGCTGAAAATGTTATTGACTTTTTTGAGCATAACGGATGTAAATTAAAAGTTGAGCGAGGAAATAGAGTTTTCCCCGTAAGTGATAAATCTAGTGATGTTATTAAAGTATTTTCAAAATTTATTGAAAGAAACAACATTGACTTATTTTTAAACTATTGTGTTGATTTTATTAAGTTTGATTCGCAGACTGAAAAATTTTTCATTTACCCAAATATAAAAAGTGAAAAACAAACAAATTGTATATGTGCAAATAAAATAATTGTAGCAACTGGTGGAGTGTCATATCCAGCAACTGGGAGTTGCGGAGACGGATATAAATTCGCCACATTTTTTGGGCATTCAATTATTGAACCGAAACCTGCTTTGTGTGGTTTTAAAGTTAAGGACATTGATGAGTTGGTGGGCTTGACGCTGAAAAATGTTGGTGTTGTTTTCAAGGTTTCTGGGAAACAAAAGCACAGCGAGTTTGGTGATATCATTTTTTATAAGGACTTAATTGCGGGTCCCGTATGTTTAACTGCAAGTAGTTTGTTGAATGATTATAATAAAAACAATTCCGAAATTTTTGAGATTGAAATTGATTTAAAGGCAAATGTAGAAGAAAAAGAGTTTAAAGATAGATTTTATGGTGAAGTGAGCAAATGCGGAAATGAAAAGATTATAGATTTATTAAATAAATTTATGTCGATTAAAATGTCTCATTATTTTATAAGAATTCTTAATTTAACCCCAAAGGGTAAGGTGTGTGAGTTAAAAAAAGATATTTTAAATCAAATTTTTTTAAAAATAAGGAAATTATCTTTTAAATCTATTGGACTTGATGATATAAAAAATGGTATAATAACTAGTGGTGGGGTTAATGTCAAGGAAATTGACCCTTCCAATATGCAAAGTAAAATTGTAAAAAATCTATATTTTGTTGGTGAGGTTATGGACTTGGATGCTTTTACTGGTGGATTTAATATGCAGATAGCGTTTTCAACAGGTTACACATGCGGTGAAAGGATTTTGCAAGAATATTTACAAGCAAAAACTAGTAAAATAAGTTGTTAAGGAGAATGAGAAGTTGTATAAATTTTTAAAATTCATTTTTTATATTCCAATATGTTTACTTATGCCAACAAAGTTTATAGGAAAAGAAAATTTGCTTAAAGAAGGGCGAGTGATTTTAGCTTGTAATCATATGACTTTTTGGGACCCAGTTTTGCTTGTTGCTCATACGAAGAGAAAGATAAACTTTGTAGGTAAAAAAGAAATATTTAAAAGTAAATTTGCAAGGTGGTTTTTCAATAAAATGGGCGTGATTGAAATTGATAGAGAAAATCTAGACTTAACCACAATAAAGAGAATAATTAAAGTCTTAAAAGATGATGAGGTTCTTGGAATTTTTCCTGAGGGGACAAGAAATAGAACGAATGAAATTCTTCTTCCGTTTAAGGAAGGCACGACAATGTTTGCTGAAAGAACAGATTCACCGATTATTCCTATAATTATAGAAAAAAAACCTAAATTATTTAGGCGCAATAAAATTATAATTGGGGAGCCATTAAAGATGGATAAAGGCAAAGCGGAAAACACAGAAAAACTAAGAAATATAATGTTAGAAATGAAAAAAGATACAGTTAAGGAGAAAAGAAATTAATGGAAAAATTAACACAAGAAATGATAAATGCAACATTTGCCACATATACGATTGGAAAAGTTGTAGAAGGTAAAGTTTTAAGAAAAGATGAAAAGGGCTTGCTTATAAACATAGGCGGGAAGCGTGATGGCTTTATCTACACCGAAGATGTTGCCAATTTTGACAAAGTTAAAGTTGATGATATGATTAAAGGAGTGATTAAGGAATCTAAGGATGAAAATGGATATGTAAAGATATCTAATGCTGATTATGTTGCTATTGAAGAAAGCAAGAAGGTGGCAAGTTCATTAAAAGAAGGCGAAAAGATTAAGTTTAAAGTGCAACAAGTTGTTAATGGTGGAATAACAGGTAAGATTGCTGATTATAATGTATTTGTTCCGCTTTCACAAATAGATTTCGCACACAAGAAAAACTTGGCATTGCTTGTAAATACTGAAATTGAAGTATATTTAATTCAAATGGATTTAAGGGCGAAGAAGTTGGTTTGTTCTTTGAAAAAAGTTTATGATGAAGTTAAAGAGATAAATGAAAAGAATTTCTGGAACACAATTAAAGAAAATCAAATTGTGAAGGGTAAAGCGGAGAGATTTACGGACTTTGGAGTTTTCATAGACATAGAAAATAGTGGAATAGATGGATTGCTACATAATTCTAATGTTGGCTATATGGGTGAAAAAGCAAGTGATGTTTTCAAGAAAGATGAGACATATGAATTTATTGTTTTGAAAGTTGACTATGAGAATAAAAAAATAGAACTTGGTTATAAGCAAATGCAAGATGACCCACGAATTGAATTATACAAAAAATATAGTGTTGGACAAGAAGTGAAAGGTGTAATTATAAAATTAATGCCTTTTGGTGCAGTTGTTGAAATGGGAAAGAAAGTCTCAGGATTTTTGCATATTTCAGAATGTGAGTATGGACTTAATGATATGCGTGATGCTTATAAAATGGGTGATGAGATTGAATGTAAAATTATTGATATAGACTTATCAAATTTTAAAATTTCTTTATCTAGATTGTTTAAATATGATTATGAAGTTGAATAATTATACAACTTTATAAAAAGGAATAATGATGCCAAAAGACTGCAAATGTGTCTCTTTATTTAGTTTGCATAAATTATTTATATTTGTGCTAATTAAATTAAATACATTTTAGCTTAGCTTTTTTGTGCCATTTACAATGAGTAATTAAGCAAGCAATAAAAAAGGCTTGATTTTCTTATTAAAATCAAGCCTTAAACAATTTGGCAGGGGAGACGCGATTCGAACACGCAACCTACGGTTTTGGAGACCGCTACTCTACCGTTGAGCCACTCCCCTAAGAGTAAATTAAAAATTACATATAATTATTATATAATAAAATTTTTAATTAGTCAAGCGATTTTATATAGTTTTGGAGAATATTATAGTGAAATTAATTGAAATTTACACAGATGGCTCTTGCCTTTTTAATCCTGGCAAGGGTGGCTGGGCAGGAATACTGATGTTTAATGGAAAAGAGAAATGTATATCTGGTGCTGAAAATAATACAACAAATAATAGAATGGAATTGACGGCAGTCATTAAATCACTTGAAAGTTTGAAAGAGCCTTGTGAAGTTAATTTGTATTCAGATAGCAGTTATGTTATTAACGCTTTTGAGCAGAATTGGATAGATAACTGGCGTAAAAATAATTGGCGGACATCAAATAAAAAGGATGTGTTGAATAAAGATTTATGGGAAAAATTATCTAATTTAGTGTCTATTCACAATGTCCATTTTATCAAAGTAAAAGGGCACAGTGATAATGAGTATAACAATAGATGCGATGTTATGGCAAGGGGAGAAGCCTCAAAGATATGATAACGCAAATTTAAAACATTTAAAAATTATTAAAATTTTTCTATTTTTCACAAAAATTCGTTTGACTTTTTTACTTTTTTGTGGTAACATAGAGTTGTAGATAGAAATATTAAAATGATTTAACATTAGGAGGAAGTAAATGAGAAAAACTAATGTAACATTATATAATTTATTAGATTACATAGATACTTGTCAAAAAACTGGATATTTTAGTCCAAGCATAAGGGAGATGTGCGAATATATTGGTGTAAGTTCAACTTGTACAGTAGCATATTATATCTCTAAATTGTGTGAGTTGGGATTGTTAGGTAAGGACAACTTGAAGAGTAGGGCATTAAAAATTTTAAAACCTAAGGAAGAATGGTCAAAAGTCTTAAATGTTAAGGGTGCGGATTTTATTAAATATGATTTCCATTTGCCAACTATTGAAAGTGATGATGAGGTATCAGACACAAAATTTATCCCTGTTCCATTATTGGGTAAGGTAACAGCAGGTGTGCCTATTTTTGCACATGAAGAATACGAAGATATTTATAATTTGCCATATGCACTATTTTGCAAACATGATTTATTTATGCTTAGAGTTAAGGGCGAGAGTATGATTAATGCGGGTATTTATGATGGTGATAAAATTGTAGTTACAAAGCGAGCAGTGGCTGAAAACGGAGATATTGTCGTTGCATTAATTGATGATTCTGCAACTGTTAAAAGGTTCTTTAGAGAAGGTACACATTTTAGATTACAACCTGAAAATGACACTATGGAGCCTATAATTTGTAGCGAAGTAATTATATTAGGTAAAGTAATAGGATTAATCAGAGATTTATAAAATTTTCAATTAATAGTTGACGTTTTAAAAAATATTGAATATAATTTAATTATGTGAAAGTGTGAAAGTGAGAAAACTTGCTTCTACATTTAAACAATAAAAAAATTAATTATGATAGATGAAGTTGCACTTTAATAGATATGCAACAAAATGAATTTGTTTAAATAATTTATTAATCAATATCAATAATTAATTTTTGTAATTTAAACAGCAAAAGACCTTTTCTATTTGTTGTTTGAATTTGCTGACGTGGCTCAGTCGGTAGAGCGATTGATTCGTAATCAATAGGTCGGGGGTTCGATTCCCCCCGTTAGCTCCATTGCCTCTAAAAAAGGCATCAGTTAAATTTTGTAAATTAAGTCAAAATGGGGTCAAATTTTTGACTTAATTTATATGTGCAGGTATAGTTTAATGGTAGAACGGGTGCTTCCCAAGCACCTAGTGCGAGTTCGATTCTCGTTACTTGCTCCACTAGATTTTATAAGGGAAATCATTGATTTT
>DJPS01000004.1 GCA_002438625.1 Christensenella sp. UBA6406 | reverse complement strand
ATTCCTGTTAAATCTGTAATTTTCTTATTTGCAAAATTTAATTCGGTTATTTCATCACCTTTTCCATCTATATCGTAAAAATATAAATCTTGCGAATATAGCGTGTTGTCGGCATTTGTGCCAACGGTTTCTTCATTATTAACAATAGTTGCTTGTTTGCCAACTAATTTTAAAAGTTCTATATATAACTTTTTATCTTTTATTCCATCTTCGCCAAATGCAATTCGCACATCATTGTAAACTATAACTTGCTTATATAATGTAAATTTAGTATTTGCATTTACTGTAATTTCAAATGCTATTGAATATGTTCCAGCCACAGATGTGTCTACATATTCAACTGTTTGGTTATTGAAAGTTATTGATGCCTTATAAGAATAAGAACTTTTCCAGCCATCAAAACTTGCAGTTGAATCATTTTGATAAATATCGCCAATTAATAATTCAACAATAGGTTGTTTTAGTGTTACGACAATAATGTCAATTACGATTGTTTTATTTATTTCTTGTGCTATTGATGGGTCATTAAATTTGTAAGTTAGGGTGTAATGTCCATCACCTAAAATGTTTTGTCCATCTTCTAAATTACAAACCACTGAGTTGTTTGATAATGTTAAGATTAATGATGATGGAAGTCCCAAAGAGTTGTAGTAAATTGTCCTTGGTTGTATGTTTGTTGGTTGAAGTGGAAAGTTTTGTATTCCAACAGCAAATGTTTCACTATAACTTCCAGACAATATAAAGTTGTTGTTTTCAAGAGTTGTGTCTAAGTTGTTTAAAACTAAGTTTGCAAATATCAATTTAGTTTTAACTTTTGGATTTAAACAAACGAAATCACTTATCTTATTAATTGAGAAATTTACATATGCTAAATTTGTAAGCGGGATAATGAAACTTATATCAGTTAATCCGCAATCAGACATTTGTAAATTTGTTATGCTTGAAAAGATTGAGATTTCTTCAAGTCCGTTTGTAATTTGGTTGTTGTTTAAAATTAAGGTTTTTAATGCTGGCATATAAAACCTACTTAAACCTGTTAAGTCTGTTATGCCTTTATTGCTTAAATTTAATTCAACTAATCCTTCTAAATCATTCACTGTTAAGTCGCTTTCAGGTATGCCTGTAAGTTCACTTAAAGCAGTAAGAAGTTTGCTATCTAGCAAAATATTTTTTGCCATTGTCTCATCTTCAGCGTTTGTATCAAGTGAACCACCTGTAACTTTAAACGTTAAGCCTGTGCTGTCCATTGATATGACTTCAACACGAAGATTAGAGTTTATATATGATGTTTGTGTGTCATTCCTTTGTGTAAATGCAATGTACTTTGTGTTTATATCAGATTGAGAACTTTGATTTTCAACTCCTTCATTTTTACCAAAGACATCTCCCGCAGTAAAAGTGAAACCAGAGCAATCTGTTAAATCATCATTATTTCTAAAATAGAATACTGATGCTTTATTGTCATAATTGGAATCAACAATTAATGTTGCTTTATCATTATAAGTTTCATTTATTCTATAAATTGTTAATCCGCTAGATAAATAATCTAAATCATCTGTAAATTTTAGCCCGTTTATATTGTTATCAAAAGATGATGTGTTTGTTAAATCTCTATATTCAAGCACTATCTTTTGCTTTGGATAGGCAGGGTCAGTTATGTAGTAGGCAAGAGTTACAAAGTCGTTTGTTGGATTGCCGTTTTTTGTGTTTACTTCATTTGTGTTAGATGGGGCAAGCGTGTAAGTTCCTTCCATTGTAATTTCTTTAAATTCTTTTGTTGTTGTCCATCCTAACATAGATTTTGTGTAAGTGCTCATAGATTGCATATAATTGCTTGACATTATATCAAATAATCCCACATACTCAAATGAGTTATTGTCTACAACATACATATCGGGAAGGCCTAGTCCGTGACCAAGTTCGTGGAAGAATGTTGATTTTAAATAATTGTTAAAACTAGAACTTTTTGTGTTTGCTGTAAATTGAACGCTAGGCATAACCAAATATTGATTTATCGTGTAAGATGAAGAACCTGCACTAAAATTTAACCCGCCACTAGAATAAGATGTGCGGTGTGGCCAACACATATTTCCACGATACTCGTTTTTCATAAAAGTGTTGGCTACAGATTGTGATTGCCCGTTCATATTGTCTTCTGTGTCAAAGTCAAGACAAATAAATGTTAAAATATCAACATAACCGTCAGCATTGCTATCTGCATCAGAGCCTAAAATCGCTGTTGTGCTTGTGTTTGAAAATTCATTTAAAATTGCTTTAATTGCATTTTGCTGAGCATCTTTAATTTCATCTTTGCAATCTGTTTTGTTCACATCTAGAATAACAACAAGAGGAGTGTCATCACTTGTGTTGTTTGGTGTGCCGTTATCATTCATAACCAAGTTGCTCTTAATTTTGAATTTGCCGTTTGACATTGCGTGATAATATTTTTGCAATGAATTTTCTGCATTGTTTAATCTGTCATCAAATTGCTCTATAAAATCATAAGTGCGTGCAGTGTAAGTGCCATTATTTATAACTAAATTTGCATCTTCATTAAATGCAAACAAAATAACATTATTTATCATTTCAGATTGCAATGATAAACGCTTGTCCATATCATAAGCATAAACATTGCCTGTCGTTGTTGTTGGCATAAACGCAAATAACGCTGTCATTGCCATAATGATTGAAATTAATGCTGTATAAAATATATTCTTCCTAACCTTTAACATAAAAAACTCCTAAAATTAAATTAGCATCACTTAAAACATTTATTTGCTTTTGCAAGTAAAACTGAATTAGCGATTTCAATGTCTATCTTATTATATCATTATTATTTGCATTTTACAAACAAATATCAACAAAAATTTACAAACAAATTAAAACTTTTATGTTTTTTTTAGTTAAAATTCACTTTAAATTGATTTACAATGACTTTGATAACTTAAATATGCGGATTTTCTATGCTTTAAACGGGGATTTTTTGCAGGTTTTAGAAAAATGAAAGTGAGGTGTTTTTAAATGGATAAAAAACAAATTGTGTTAAAATATGCTTTAATGGTGGTTGTTGTGGGTGTTGCATTATGTCTTTCAGTGCTTGCGAATATGCAAAATATTATTTTTCCTTTTGCTATTCCTATTGCTCTTGCTCTTGTTGGTGGCGGAGTTAAATCTTATATTGTTGCTCCATTGTTTTTTATTGCAAATTTTATAAATGGATTTAGCGAAAGTAATTTAATTGTTTCAGGTTATGCAAGTGCCATAATTTTGCTAGTTGGGTTGTTTTATTTAAAAGGCAAAGATATAAAATGGTGGATTGGTTGCATTTTTGTTCTTTTAAGTCAACTTGCGTTTTTATATTACAATGCATATGAGGCGGATTTTTACTTAGAAAGTGCTTTAACTATTGTTGTTGCAATGCTAACTTTCATTTGTGCAAAACGCTTTTTTAGGGCGGTTAAAAACCATCCACTTGCATTTAAACTTACACTAGATGAAGGGGTTTGTGCGTTCTTTATTTTGCTTGTTATGGCAAGTGGAATAGCAAACATAGATGCAATTTATTTTAACGTTTATCATTTGCTTGGAATTTTCCTTATTCTGCTTAGTGCTTTTATATTTAATAAAAATCAAACTGTTATGATTGCGTTGGTTTATGGTTTAGGATATGCAATAAACACTTTAAATGTTGGTTATGTCGCCTTATTCTCAGCGGTCGCCCTTGCGGTTGTTGCGTTAAAAAGTGATTATAGATTATATTCAATTTTTATTGCTCTTATTGTAGATGTTCTATTTGGAATGTATTTTGAAATAGGTGTGGAATACAATTTAATTTCATTAACAGAGGCGGTTGTTTCAAGTTTAATTTTTATTTGCATTCCTCAAAAGGTTTTGGTGTATATTGGCGGTTATATAAATTCGGATGATAAAAATTTTGGCGTTAAATCAATTATAGAAAGGAATAATGTTACGCTTCAAAATAAACTTATTGAACTTTCCAATGTCTTTGGTGAAATGGACATAGTCTTTAGAAAAATGATAAAAGGAATGCTACCTATAAACGATGCAAAGGAAATGCTGGCAAATGAGGCGTGCCAAAAAATATGCACAGAATGCAAAGATAAAGGAAAGTGTTTCCGTTCTAAACAAAATATGCAGGCAATAATTTTTGACTTAATTACAATAGGTTTCGAGCGTGGTAGAGTTACGCTTTTAGATGTGCCACCAAACTTTACAAACTTTTGCCCTAAAACAAGTCAAATGCTGATTATTATAAATCAATTAATTAATCAATATAAACAATATGCAAGTATGATAACCAATTTAGATTCTTCAAGGCTTTTAATAGCGGAACAATTAAATGGTGTTGCACATATAATGAAAGGTCTAAGCAATCAAATAAATGAAGAAATTGTTTTTGATGATTATAAGGAAAATAAAATAATAGATGAATTATCAGTCAATGATATAGTCTGCAACGATGCTGTCGTTTACCAAAAAGACAATTACACAACAAATGTGAATATTCTAGTTAGAAACAACGATGCCCATAACCCAACCATAAAAGCAATTATAAGCAAGGTTTGTGGCTCGCTTTTAGAGGTTAAAGACATAACCCCAAGCGAGATAAGTGGCTGGTCAATGATAAATTTATGTACCGCAACAAATTATGATATCTTATTTGGCTATGCAGGCACTTGCAAAAATGGCGAAGAAGTAAGCGGAGATAATTATAGTTTGTTAAGACTAAATGAGAATAAATTTATGATGGCGATTTGCGATGGAATGGGTAGCGGACAAAGTGCAGGCAAAACAAGCGAACTTGCAATAAGTTTGGTAGAGAACTTCTATAAAGCAGGTTTTGATAATGATATCATTCTAAATTGCGTAAATAAATTGCTTTCATTAAACAATGATGAAAACTTTACAGCCTTAGATTTGTGCGTTATAGATTTAAAAAATTGCTTTGCCGATTTTATTAAACTTGGTGCTCCCGCAGGTTTCATAAAACATAGAGAAACAACAACGCAAATAAATGGCGGTTCACTTCCTATTGGCATTTTGGAAGAAATGAAGCCTGTTTGCTTCAAAACTGTGCTAAACGACCAAGATTTAATTGTGCTATGTAGCGATGGCATAACAGACGCCTTTGAAAGCATAGAAGAATTTAAAAATTATATCAACAATGTTAAAACAATTCACCCACAAAGATTAGCGGATGAAATATTGAAAAAAGCCCTTGCATTAAATGGAAATGTGGCAAACGATGATATGACTGTAGTTGTTGGTAGAATTTTTCAAAAATACGCTTAAATGAAATTTAAGTAATTGCAAATTTAATTTTGATTAAGTTTTTAAAATTATATAGCGTATTGCTTTTGTTAATTATAATATTGATATACAAATTAAAATTAAACAATAATTTAAAACTATTGCACAAGTTGCATTAAAATTTATACAAAAGAATATATATAGATAAATCAAATTGATATATAAAAAATTGTAGAAAAGAATGTGGAGGCAAAAGCGTGTATATAAAACGGACATTAATACTTTCAAAAATAGGTTTAGAAAATAAAAAAGCACTAGCAACAATTCAAAACAATGGAAACGGTAAACCGTGTGTGCTTGCAAAGTTTCAAGAAAATGTGGAAAATGCCTTTGCAATGGTGCGGTTTGCAAACTCACCAATAGAGGTTATTCCGCTTTGTTATGATGAATGCGAGGATTGCTTTAATGGTTGCTTGCCTGAGTTCTTTGATTGTAACGATGAAATTTTTATAATGATTGTATGCATTTCAAATGGGCGAATTATTCCCGTATATTTGGGCGGTGGCAACGAACGAAGGAATTGTTTTTATGATGAAATATTAAAAAATTTGCCTTTCTATTATAATAAATGTATGTCTTTAAGCAAAAAAAACGATAGAATTGAAACTGATAATGAAAAATTAAATGCTTATAATCATAATTTAAATATGAAAGAAAGTGATGCGGATAAAGCGAAATGCGAAAGCTTAAATTTAAGTAATGATGAAAATTTTGTTAAATTAAATAATGCAAATCAAAATGTGGATAAGGTGGAAAACTTAAATGCAAGTGATGCACATTTGTTTGAACCGCCCACTGAAAATGAAATTGATGAAATGCTAACAAATTCACTTTTAACTGAATGTTTAACGCAAAAAGATAAGTGCGAAAATTGTGCATATAAAAAGGCGTTTTATGAAAATGATTATGTTGATGATAGCAGTATAGATGAAAAAGCGAATTCATTTAATTCAAGGTCAAATGTTAGTATTTATGAAAAGTTAAAGGAAGAAAATCAAAGAGAAGTTAATGCATTAAAAGAAAGCGTTAAAAGTGCAATAAATGCAGGGAATGTTGAAAGTTGTGCTAAAAATAAAATCTTAGAAGATGTGCAGGATGATGCAAGCGAATATGAAGGCGATTGGGTTGAAGATGGTGCAGAGCAAATAAACGGAGATGAAGAAAACGGCAAAGTTGAAGAAGGTGGCAAGGAAAGCGAAGAAAACGACAACAAGCAAGTTAATCAACAATTAAATTTTTATAATCAAATTGAAAAATCTTTAAATGCATTGTTTTCAGCGTATCCAGCAGATGAAACATTGGAAGAAAAGATTGAAGGCGGTAAATTTGCAAAAGTAGATTATGAAAATACGGGTGATTTTTATAGCGTGGGCTACATTAGTGAAAATGGGCAACCTAAATATATTTGCTATGCCATTCCTTGCAGTGCAGGCAGTCCACCGCCAAAAAATATGGAAGAATTTTCGCAATATTTGCCAGTTGATGAAAATAGGGCTTATTATTTAATGTATCAAAATGCTAGCGATGGAAAAACGATTCAATTTTAAATGCTCAAAGTTAAAAGTAAATAATAAGAATATTATTATATCAAAATAATAAATTGAATTAAATTTATAATTCAAATTAAAAGAATTGCAGTTATAATTAAAACTGCATTTTTTGTTGTTAAAGTCGTTGCAAATTGAATAAATTTTTCACATTTGATAATTTTCCTTTTAAAAATAATTTTTTTTGCAAATTGTTGTTTTTTTCTTGTTGACTTTCCGTATAAATATTAGTAACATAAAATTGTTACACTAATTTTGCAGTTTTCTTTATTGAAATGCAAAGAAAAACAAATATTTTTTTAAGGAGTTTTATATGGATAAAAACAAAGGTAAAATTATTTCACTTGCAGTTTTGGTTGTTGTTTTGGTTGCACTTATTGTAACATTGATTATAATTACAAATAATCAAAATCATCAAAGCAAAACCGCAAATTCAACCGTTGAAATGAGTGTAAATCAAAGAGCGGTTTCTGGTGGTGAAAGTAGTGGTGTTATGGCATTGAGTCAAAAAGATATTATTTACAGTGATAAAGCACCTGTAGTGTATAGCGAGTCAACACCTACTGTTGAATTGGTTGTAAGTGAAAACAACAAAGTTTTGTCAGTGAACTATAAAAATACTGATGCAGAGATTATTTTCAGTGATAGCGAATTAATAGGCAAAAACATTGAAGAAGTTGCTAAAATGTTTGTAGAGCAAGCAACTAAGGCTGGATACATAGATGTCAACACGGATGGCACAACTGTAACAATCACAGTAAACGGCAAAGTTGAAAAAGATATCAAAGCAATAGAAGATAAAGTTATTGCAAAAGTAAACGAATATTTTGATGAAAATGGAATCATTGCTGGTGCAGTTGCTAGCGTAAAAGATGATGTTTCTGCAAAAGCAGAAGAAATGGGCGTAACTGCTAAAAAATATTATTTAATGCTTAAAGCACAAGCACTAGACCCATCACTAAAATTAGAAGACTTAAAAGATGAAACAGCGCAAGAGTTGATGGATAGAATTAATGCAAGCGTTAAAGAATATGAAGGCATTGCATATGAAAAAAGAGAAGCCCTTGAAGCAAAATATAATGAACTTTATAATGAAATGGTTAAGCAAAAAGAAAATGTTTTAAGTTTCCTAAATATTTGGTTTGATGCAAGCAAAGAAAGTTATGACCAAATTTTAGCACAAATTAAAGAATCTAAACTTATTCCAGATGAAACAAAAACAGAACTTATTAATAAATTAGAAGGCGTTAAAGCTTCATTAAATAGTTATGAGCAAGCGTTCAAAACTAATTATGAAGAATTTGTTAAAACTGTGAAAAAAGAAAGTGAAGACCTTTATAAAAATTACAAAGAGCAATTAAATGCAAGAATTGAAAGTGCAAAGTTGGCAATAGAAGAACACAAAGCACAATTTGAAAAAGATAAAGCAGAAATTGAAAAGAAGATTGAAGATTTCCGTAAAAGTTTAATTGCTACACAAAAATAATCAATTTGAATCAAAGCAAAATATAATAAGCAAAGAAGAAAATTAAATAAGAAAAAAGAATAAATAATGCAATTTGATAATTTAATCATTTTGCATTTTTTTTGCATCCATTTTTGCAACAAATAAATAAAAATTTAAAATTTGCAATTTTTCATATTTTCTTGCACCTAAAAAGGTCGTTTGACATATTTTGAATAATGAGAGTAGTTTATTTATTTGGTTAAAAATAGGGTGGTGTCCTTTTTGCTAAATTTATAAAAACTCTCGCTTAAAACACGAAAAAAGAGGAGAAAATAGAAAAACAATTATGCAAAATTTAAAAATAAATGATAATAGCATTCTGTGCAGTGATAATAAAATAACAATCACACTGCCAAGCCTATCAGGTAAAAATAAAATTTTAAATGCAGTTTTAAAAGTTAAGTTAGATAGCTCTAATCAAACAATAGATTTATCTAATTATAAAGCATCTTTTAAAGCAATTAAGACTAATACAACAGTTTTTGAAGAAAGCGATTTTGATATAGCAAGAAAGTTGGCAATAGAAAACGGCTTTCTAATTGCAAACATTGCACTAGATTTACAAACTGCATTCAATAAATATGCAAAAAAATGCGAATTAAGTTTTGGTGCAATAAGCGGAAGCACGCCAATAAAATTTGACTTAACTGCTGGCGTAAATGACATAAATTTAAGTTACACGTCATATTTGCAATATCAAAAATTTGGTATGACAAAATCTCTTGCCTTAAACAATGCAAGTTTAGATATAGATTTATACACAGGCGAACTAAACACACACACCAATTTGCTTAGTGCAAATGTGAATAATCTATCTTATAATTTAAGTGCGTATTTCAACAGTGAATACGACAACAAATATCTAGGAATGCCAAAAGGATGGCGACTAAATTTGCACCAATTCTTAAAACGCAATTTAGCCGAAACATCAACACCAACTTTTGACTATTTAGATGTAAATGGCAAAATTCAATCAATCACGGAAAGATATTTCTATATCGCCGATAATGCAACAGCACGAACCTATGTGCAAAAAGCGGACATAACAACGGACCAAAATGGCAAGTTATGGTATGGTAATTACGAAGTCTTTCCTGCCCACAAAACAAGTGGCGGATTAAGTTTTGTGTCAACCCTAAAAGATGTGCGTGGTGCAAATTTGATTGATTACGAACCCGATGAACTTGTGCAAACAAAAGAAGCGGTTGCTCAATTAACCGAATCTATTGCAGAAATTAAAAACACCATAGAAAATGCAAGGAAACAATTTTGCATCTATGCCCTAAGCAAAAAAACACTAAGTAAGCAAACAGGAAGTGAAGAAACAGATGAGACAATAACCAATGATGGGTTTATAGAAAATTTAAATACTGCATTATCAATATTAAATAATTCAGCGGATGATTTAATAAAAGATAAAACTCTTACAGATTTAGGGTTAAACGATTATTATAATGTGTTATTTGCAAATCAAACAAGCGTAAAATTATCTACAAAAGATATTTTAAGTTGCGATATGCAAATAAAGGAAAGTGCAAGAACAATTATAATATATAGCAAAAAATTAAACGAATACGAAACAAAGCTAAAGAAAATGCAACACAAGCAAGATTTGCTAGATATGCAAGTTCCAATCTATTATTTGCACGATGGCAAAACATTCTATGGCTTTGGAAGAACAAGCAACCAAAATTTGTATAGATTAAATTTAATTACAGACTTAAACAACAATAGAGTGCTAATAGTGTATAAAGCATTTGATAGTGATAAAATAGATTATTTGCTAGATAGCGAAGGTAAACAAATTAAGTTTAAATATAGCACAAGCGGAAAATTAAACACAATAATAAGCAATAATGGTGAAACTATCAAATTTACTAACGATGCAAATAAATTGCAATTTATAGAAAATAGCATAAGCAAAATAAATGTAAAATATTTCTATGACAATGAATTGAGATTATCCGCATTAATCGATTCTTATGGTTTAGGTTATGAATTAGGCTATGATAATAATGATAAATTAATCAGCTTTAATAAGTTGTCAATGCGAACCACGATAAATTATGGCACAAGCGATTTCAATATTCAAAATTTAAAAAGAATTAATGATTATGTATTGAAAAACGAATTAGTGAAAATTAGTTACAATTATTATAATAAAACAACTAGCATAAAAGATTCTAAAGGCAAATCACTAAACTATGTTTTTGATAATAATGGCAATTTAACAACAGTTTATGAAGGTAATATTTTTAGTAAATCTGCAAAAAATGTAAACTTAATTGAGTTAAGAGAATATACAGAAAATCAAGTCAAAATTTTAAAACCTATAAGCCGTTCGGGTAATTTATTAAAAGATGTATTGAGCGAAGAAGATGGAATTGAGCCACAAAGTGCAATGTATGCAGGTAATACGGAAGCGAGCGATGTTTCTGAGGGCTATGACAATAATGTAAAAAGTAATTGTTCAATAATTATGCCAGCAAATCAAGATTTTATTAAAAATTATGCAATTTCATCAAACGCAGAAGATAAAATTAATGCATGCATAAGTGAAACAAATTTTTATGTCGCATTAGTTAGTTTAATAAAGTTAGATCCTTATGATTTTAAAAGACCAGATAAAGTGGAACTTGGTATAAACTATAAATTTAATGGAAAAGATTGTTCAAAGAGCTTTAATTTAAAGACGTATACAGATCAATGGCAGCTTGGTGCTGTTTCGCTTGATGTTGGTGGCATATGGAATATAAATTGCTATCTAAATTATAATCATGGCGATCAAAATGAAGGTGAAGTTGTATTTACTCCATTAGATTTAAGGATTATGGATTGCGAAACCATTAACTATGATGATGAAGATAGAATAATATATAAAGAGCATAACCATTTTTATAACTCAGTTTCATATGAATATGATTTAGAAACTGGAAATGTTACAAAAGAAAAGGCTCAGTATTTTGACTATTTAGTAACAAAAAATTACCTATACGATAGTAATAATAATTTGGTTAAAGTTATAACAAGTGATGGGAAGATAACTGAAAATGTATATAATGATAAAGGTGTGCTTATAGAATCGTTTGAATATCATAAAGATGAGCCAACATCAAAGTTAGTTACAAAATATTTAACAGATGATAAAGGTAGACAAAGTGGCGAAACAAACGATTTTGGCGAACAAGTGGCAACGTATGAGTATGATTTAAATGGAAATATAAGAAATACAATATTTGCAGATGGTTCTAAATTAGCATATGGATATGGGCAAGATGGAAAACTAATTGAGACATCAATGACAGTGGATGGAGAAGATAATAAAAACACATTCAAATATAATGTAGGACTATTAACACAAGTAAGTCATAATGGTTTTAATGTTACGTATGGGTACGATAATAAAGATAGATTGTCAAGTATCATAGTTGGAGGTCATAATTATTATGCAAAGTTTGCATATAATGAAGCGGAGCAAAAAACGACCACAACACTTGCAAGTGGAGATGTGTTTGAAAATATTGAAAATGATAATGGGCAAACTACTTTTATAAATTATAAAAAAGTTGGTGAGTATAACACAATAAAACAACTTGCCTATGATAACTACAATTATTTGCAAACAGAAATAGATAATTTAGCAAATTACACAACAACTTATGAATATGACAATTATGGCAATGTAACAAAAATGCAAAATAATTTACACGGAAAACAAAATAGTATTACAAATGAATATTTTGAAGCATCTAATTTCGCATTAAAAAGTTCTAGTATTGTTGTAAATGGTAAAACATTAAATTATGATTATTTGTCTAGTCCTAAATCATTAAAAAAGATATTGTCCATCACCCTGCCAAATGGAGAATCGCAAGATATAAGAAGAGATAGACTGGGTAGAATTAAAGAAACACAAATATATGCTCTTATAAAACAAATTAAGTACGAAAAAGTAGGTGATTATACATCTAACTTAATTTCAGCAATAGAGTATTCTAATTTTGATTTTGATAATCTTGTATACAAAGAAAACGAAAAACTAGCATATAAATATGATAAACAAGGCAACATAAGTGAAATAAGGCAAAATAATAATTTAATAGCAAGATATGCGTACGATGGATTAAACAGGTTAGTTAGGGAAGATAATAAAATCTTTAATAAAACAATTCTGGTTGCCTATGATGCTGGGGGTAACATTGTAAGTAAAAATGAATATGATTATACTTTAACTGAAACATTAGAAAATGAGTTAGTTTCAACTTACAAATATGATATGCTGAAATGGAAAGATCAATTAGTTGAATTTAGTTATACAACAACAGTCAACAATAATGGAAATCTAGAAAAACAGACCAAAACAGAGTTGTTTAAATATGATGATATTGGTAACCCTTTAAAATATAGAAATAAAACTTTGCAATGGAAGTATGGTAGACAATTAATAAAATATGATGACATAGAATACAAATATAATGCCAACGGGATAAGAACAAGTAAAATAATAAAAGAAGATGGGAACAAAATAACAATAAATTTCTTCCTAAATGGCAATAAAATACTATGTCAAACAGATAACAAAACAACTAACGGAAAAACATTGTATTTCCACTATGGAGTGGATGGTCTTGCAGGCTTTAATTATAACGGAGTTGAATATCTATATAAAAAGAATGCACAGAATGACATTATAGGAATTTGTGACATAAATGGCGAGCAAATTGTAAAATATTATTATGATGCATACGGGAATTTTAAAATTTTTGTAAAAAATAATGCAAATTTCCTTGACATAGAAAAAGAAAATGGTTATAATGTTAGTTATGCAGAGTTAGCAAAGGTTAATCCGTTTAGGTATCGTAGTTATTATTACGATAACGAAACAGGGTTGTATTATCTAAATAGTCGTTATTACGACCCACAAATTGGCAGATTTATAAATGCTGATGATGTTAGTGTGTTAGATGTTACAAAAATTGCACTAAATGGTCTAAATCTTTATGCCTACTGCTTAAATAATCCAGTAAATCATATAGATGAAAATGGTTATATAATTTGGTTCTTCATAGTGGCGGTAGCGGTAAGTGCGCTGATTTCTATGGGGGCAGAGGTCGCAAGTCAGGTTGTAGAAAATGATGGAGATTGGAGTAAAGTCAATGTAGGTCAGGTATTGTGGTCTGGATTAATGGGCGGACTAAGTGGAGCATTGATGGCTAGTGGCATTGGCTCTGTGGGATTGGCAGTGCTAGGCGGAGCATTAGGTTTTGTAAATTCAGTCGGTTATCAATTAATTGGTGGTAGTGGTGTAAGCGAAATTAACTGGTTGAGTGTCGGAGTGTCAACACTGGCTGGAGCATTACCTGGGATAATAGGAAGGACAGGTGCAAGTAATTATAGTGTTACACACAATGCGTTAAAAAAATCAGATGCATACGCAAAAGCAGCAACTTCTTATGATAAAGTTTTGACAAAAATTGCAAATGGTGAGTATAAAAATTTGGCTGGAGCGGCTGGAGCAAGATATTTAACATCAAGCAAATTGCAGTCAGTAATGAATAGTGTTAATGCTAGAGCTAAATGGTCGGCTCTTGAAATTAAGTTATTGATAAATTTTATAGTTAAAGGGATTAAAATTTTTTAACAGTTAATAGGGTGTAAAGCGTTGTACGTTTATTGTTTGATTTTAATTTTAGTTAGTTTCATTAATGCGGTAGTTGCAAATATACTTTCACGTGTGCAAAACGATTATAGCACAACTTATAAAAATTTTCCGCAAAAATACACATTAAATAACGAGAACTTATTGAAATTTTATATTGTAAGACCTAAGAGTTTGATTACTAAATTTAGTTTTATTTATTATGTTTTTCAAATCATTGTGTTTTTTACGATTGTGTCGTTTAGTTTATTATGTACTTTAAATATAACTCAGTGGTATGATAATTATTTTGAACTTTTTATAAAGATTATTGTAGGGTCAGAAGTCTTAGGTTATTTGGCGTTTTCAATAATAGATAGGGTAATTCATTTTGTGGTCAAAAATTAAAAAATGATAGTCTTAAAACAAAGAGCATTTTCATAAACATTATGAAAGTGCTTTTTGTGTAAAAATAACTAAAATTTCCTTGACATAGAAAAAGAAAATGGTTATAATGCTAGTTATGCATAGTTAGCGAAAGTTAATCCGTTTAGGTATCGTAGTTATTATTACGATAATGAAACAGGGTTGTATTATCTAAATAGTCGTTATTACGACCCACAAATTGGCAGATTTATAAATGCTGATGATGTTGGGGTGTTAGATGTTACAAAAATTGCACTAAATGGTCTAAATCTTTATGCCTACTGCTTAAATAATCCAGTAAATCATATGGATGAAAATGGTTATATAATTTGGTTCTTCATAGTTGCAGTAGCGGTAAGTGCGCTGATTTCTATGGGGGCAGAGGTCGCAAGTCAGGTTGTAGAAAACGATGGAGATTGGAGTAAAGTCAATGTAGGTCAGGTATTGTGGTCTGGATTAATGGGTGGACTAAGCGGAGCATTAATGGCTAGTGGCATTGGCTCTGTGGGATTGGCAGTGCTAGGTGGAGCATTAGGTTTTGTAAATTCAGTCGGTTATCAATTAATTGGTGGTAGTGGTGTAAGCGAAATTAACTGGTTGAGTGTCGGCGTGTCAACACTTGCTGGCACATTGCCTGGTGTAATTAAAAAAACAGGGATAACTAATTCAGCAACTATGCATAATGTCCTAAAAGATTCAAATAGATATGCAAAAGCGGCAGCATCATATGATAGGGTGCTAACAAAAATTGCGAATGGTGAGTATAAAAATTTAGCAGGTGCAGCTGGTGCAAGGGCAATAACAAGTGCGAGATTACAGCAAGTATGGTCTGACACAATGAATAAATTTTTATGGAGTGAATTAACGAAGAGATTAGCTTATAGAATTGTTGGCATTGGTATTGGTAAGGCTGGTCAGTATATTGTTAATGGAATTTAGTTAGTTGAGGTTTATGTGATTATAACAGGTATTGTCTTTATGGTTTTTGATATGTTTGCTATTTTGATGTTAAATTTGGCAACTCGTGGAAATGATAATTATATATATAAAACAAATTACTTGCCAGAAAAATATTTTATAAGAGATGAAAATTCTTTAAAAATTTACTTTTTCCGTAAAAAAATATATAAGAAAAGTAATTCAAAAAAAAGAGTTAAAGTAAAAAGTCGTGAAAAATTAAAAGTTACAAAGGCTGGCTATTATTCTTATTTATTGGGTTTGCTATTATTGCCTATTTATATTGTGTTTATAATATTAGTAGCTGTAGGGGTTGTTGATATTGAACGGAAGTTATACTTTTATATGAATATCAGTTATTGTTTAATTGTTTTTGTGCTTGGATGTATTGTTAGCGCAATTTGCAATTGGATGAATGAATACTATTATAAAAAATATAAAGAAACGGCTAGGCTTGACGATTAAATAGAATTAACGAAGTAATATGTGTGAATACAATATCTAAGTAGCCTTGTAAAATAATTTCTAAAGAACTGAAAAGTATTGCGATTAAATGACTTTTCAGTTTTTTGTATGTAGGATTATTAACGCAGGTAAGTCATAATGATTTTAATGTCAATTATGAATATGACAATAAAGATAGAATGATAAAGGTTAAAATAGCAGGAACAGATTATGCAAATTTTGCATATGATGAAACGGAGCAGAAAACAACCACAACACTTGCAACTGGTGAAACATTTGAAAATTGCACAAATAAAAACGGGCAAACAACATTTGTAAATTACAAGAGTGGTGGTAATTTTGCTCCAATAAATCAATTTATCTATGATGAAAACAATTATTTGCAAACAGAAATAGATAAATTAGCAAATGCCACAACAATTTATAAATACGATTATTTTGGCAATGTAACAAAAATGCAAAACAATCAGCACGGCAAAGAAAATAGTGTAATAAATGAATATTTCAAATATTCACATAATACACTAAAAAATGCAAGTCTAATTGTAAACGAAACACCATTAAATTATGCTTATTCATATAAAAATGTTGCAAAGCAAATTTTAAGTGCTATAACCTTGCCAAACACAAAACAACAAAGCATAACTTATGACAAGTTGGATAGAGTAAGCGGAATTAGTTTAGGTAATTTAACTAAGCAAATAAAATATGAAAAAGTTGGAGACTATGCATCTAATTTAATTTCAGTAGTAAAATATGGTAAATTAGATAATGGCATAATAAAAGAAAATGAAAAACTAGCATATAAGTATGATAAACAAGGCAATATAAGTGAAATAAGGCAAAATAATAATTTAATAGCCAAGATATGCGTACGATGGATTAAACAGGTTAGTTAGGGAAGATAATAAAATCTTTAATAAAACAATTCTATTTAATTTTTTTGTAAATTGTGTAGGTTCTGTAAATTATATGGATTTTATGGGTTTTTACGGAATGTTTGGAGTGACTTAGCATTTTTTAAAAAATTATTTTTGCATTTGTAACATTTTGGGTTTTAGGCGCATAGAATGTAATGCAAAGCTGTTATGGAGGGTTGGGCTTTGCGAAATAAATTGATTGCTTATTCATTTTAAATTTTGGTTTTAATGTGGTTGTTTGGCTGGTGTTTTGTTGGTGTCTTGGCGGTAAGTTTTGTTTGTGGCTGATAATTTAGGAATGGTAAGCGATTGAGTTAAAATATATTGAAATTATTAAAAAAATTGGTGATTAAATTCTTATTGAAATAAATAAAAATTATGCAATATAAATTTGCAAATTAAGCAAATAAATCAATTTTAATAATTCAAAATAGTTGTATTAAATTAAATTTGCAATTTGAATTGAGTATTGAATAAAGCAAAAATAATTTTTGTGCTTGTGTAAACTTTCTATAAGTGCAATAAAAAAATAATATGAATTTAATAAATCAATAATGGAGGATTGAAGTGGTTTATACGAATAGGGTGAGTGCTCACCCAAATAGAAGAAAGTTAAAGAAGATTAGCGAAACGGCTAGTGAAATGATTGTGGATATAGAGTATGCGGATGATGCGACTAGCGAAGGGACAAAAATAAATGCAGATTTGCTTAATAGTTTTGAAACTAAGATAGATGCAAAGGTTAGCAGAAGTGAGTTGTTAGATTTGGTTTATCCAGTGGGTTCAATTTATTTATCATTAAGTTCAACAAATCCAAAGACTATCTTTGGTGGAGAATGGGAAAGATGGGCAAATGGTAAGTTCATTGTTGGTGTGGATGCTAATGATACGGACTTCTCTACGGTGCAAAAGAGTGGAGGTTCTAAGCAGGTTCAAAGTCATACACACACATTTACAACGGACACTAAGGAGTTGGTTGGGACAGCGAGAGTGAAGACATATTCTTCAGCCCCAGCACCGACAGGAATAGTTACAGAAATTTGGTCTGATGAGAATGTTACGCCAACTGGAACATCTAAGGATAAGAATGTTGAGTATAAAATTAATGCGACACACAATCATACAGGTACGACAAATGCAACAGGTGATAAGAACAACAATTTACCGCCATATATAACCTGCTACATTTGGAGAAGAAAATCTTGATAAAAAATTTAGGAAAATGCAATATTCATTAGTTATGATGTTTGCATCTTCTTTTTTTGTTTAATAAATTTTATTTTTTATTTTTTAATTTCTTTTACATTTCTTTTTATTAAATCTTTTAAGTATTTAATAATTGAAAAAGTAGTTGTTTAATTCTTGTAAAGATTAAATTACTTTATTTCAATTTGGTTTTTATATTTTTATTAATTCTAATTAAAATATTTGAGCATTAAAAGCATTTGACATTTATTGCTTGTTATGTTATCATAAAAAAATAAAGTTAAAGGGAGAGTTTGTAAGTTGAACGAGAGAGAAAGATTTAAAATTTATGATGATGGTTTGGATGTTTTTGGAATGCAGTGTCAATATGACCAATGCGTTGAAGAAATGGCTGAACTTATGGTTGCTATAAATAAGAACAAGAGGCAAGAAAGTTATGGTGAATATAAGGGCGATTTAAGCATTAAAGAAAATTTAATGGAAGAACTTGCCGATGTTTTTATTTGTGTGGAAGGGCTTGCACATTTCTTGGGTAAGGAAAAGTTTGATAAAATGGTTGAAAAGAAAATGCAAAAGTTTGCAAGGACAATAGAGAAGTGTAGGGGAGATAAATAATTGATCAATTAAATTTAATGATTTTTCTATATTGAATTTATTTTGCGGTAATAACAAAAAACGCTGAATGATATGTATCAATTCAGCATTTTTTTATTTATTTTTCTATTTTTAATTATTGATAGAATTTATTGTTATGTCGCCTTGAGCAGAGTAGATTGTTAAAACTGGTTTACCTTCAAATGGCTCATCTCCAAATGATTCTAACTTGCCAGTTTCAGCATTTTGTTTTACATCTTGAACATATTGATATTTGCTTCTATCATTTATTTCGGATAAAGCACTTAAATTTATACTTATGCTTCCTTTTGATAATTTCTTAGAGTTATCGGCATTTAAAGTGAAGAATGCAATAGAGTAAATATTTTTAGTTGTTCCATCTGCAAGGATAACAGGAAGATTTAACTTCATATTTCCCTTTTGACCTATAATTTCACTATTGCTATTTACTTCTAGCATATTAATTGTTATAGGTGCATTGCCATCTTCTTTGACTTTTACGTGTAATTCTCCAACGATGTCGTTTAGCACTATGTTGCCTTTTTCGCTTTGAACCTTAATATATGCACTCTTTAATGTGTCTGCATAACTAGGTTCATCAGCATAAGTTGCTTGATTTATTTTAATATTTCCGCTTTTTGTTATTGCACTTACATTTCCAATTAGTTTGTCAATGGTTATGTTTCCGCTTTCTGTTAATAAATTTCCGCTTTTCTTTGTTTCGGTGGTTGTTTCTGTTGAAATTAATTCACCAAAATAAATTTCGCCTGTGTTTGTTTCTAAGAATAGGGTGCTTACATCTGCTTTACCTATTCTAAACTTTCTATTTCCAACCTTGTTTGGTTCGTTGTTATCACGAGACTCTGGGTTGTAACCTGCTGAAATCCACGCTCCTGAACCAGAAATCTCTTCTATATTTACAACGGCATCACTGCTTTTAATGTAAACTTGTCCTGTAACTTTGCCTATTTCTAGGTATGCACTTTCGCCTTCGTATTCAAATTTGCTTGAAATGTTATTTAGTGTAATTCTTGATATACCTGATTTGAATAGGCAGTTGCCTTCTATATCCACACCTTTTTCAAATTTAATGTTGCCTGTATTGCTTTCAATTTGTGCAGTTTTCTTAATGTTGCCAACTGTTGAACTGAAAATCATTTTTCCGCTGTCTGTTTTTGCTTTTATGTGGTTGATAGAGCCATAGCGTACATTAATGTCTCCGCTTGTTGTTTGTAGGGTTGTAAAGTTAGACATTTTTAGTATTGCATCATTTGTTGGGACTTTTATGTCTTTATCTATATTGATGCTACCTGCTCTTGTTGTTACGGTTAGGTTTTGTAGGTTGCTTGCTATTGCATATTCGCTTGTTGCTGGCACTGCAATTTGTAGTCTGTGGTGGGTTAGGTTTACAACACCATCCGCTGTTTTGCTTGTGATTACAAGTTTATATGTGCCATCTTCGTTTTGCACAATTTCAGGTTTTAATGTGGTGTACATATCCTTTGTTGATGTTTCGCCATCGCCTTTTGAAAATCCGTTGCCTTGGATTAAACTATTAACTGCGAACCAATTATAGTTGTGTGGATAAATTGTTACATTCATATTTCCTGCATTTACTTCTATTGTTGTAACTTTATCTGCGTTTTCATAATGGTCACGGCTATAACTGCTTGGTGAAACTAAATATTCTACTCGTTCATTTACGTTAATGTAGCGATATCCAAATATTTGCACGCCAAATAGCATCATTGCTGCACCCATTAAAACAACGGCACCTAAGCCAATTAAAAGTAAAATGAAAATATATTTTATAATGCCTTTTATTAAACTCATTTCTATTTTATCTCCTTGTGTCTTTTGCTTTCTATCTTCCATTATACAATGAAAAGATTAAAAAATCAATATAATTTGCAAACTTATTTTTATTAAGAATTAATTTATTACTTATTTTTCCTGTTTTAAGAAGAATAAAAGGGGTTGTTTAGGCAATTTTTTGAAAATTTTGTAACTTTTGTTGTAAAAATTGTTGAATTGTGTTAAACTATTATGGTAAATTTGTTTAGTAAAGGTGCTTTATGGAAAATTTAATTTATGAAAAAGGCTTTAAGGATGATGAAGTTGATGTGTGGGCTTATGTTAAGCAAGGGATTAAGTTCTTCATTTATGGAGTTATAATATTATTTTTAGGATGTATGATGTTTGGCATAAGGGCTTATTTTGTTGGGGGATGGTCAATGCAACCTACAATAGATTATATGTCGCTAATTGTTGTAAATGAAAATGTGGATAAATATAATTTGAAGGTGGGGGATATTGTAACATTCAAGTCTGGTGTAGTGAACACGCATAGAATTATTGGTGTAAAGTATGATGAAAATGGCAAGGTAACAGCGTATGAAACAAAAGGAGATAACCCAAACACAACGCAAGACCCAGACCTTGACCCTAGCAAGATTATTGGAACGGTTGTAACAATTTTTGATAAACCATTGACTATTCCTGATTTGGGTTACACTATTTACGATATGCAAGAAAATAAGGTGTTAATTGTTGTTTATATTATTGCGATGTATTTATTTTTCTTTGTTGCACCTAACCCACGCAAATATGTGCGTTATGATGTGGAAGAATAAGTTGAAATAAATTAAACTGTGAAAGTTGTTGTAAATTTTGCTAAACATAATTGACATTATGTTGTCGCATTTTAAGAATGAAAAAATCGTTAAAACTAATTTTTTGTTAGAATAACGATTTTTTTTCGTAGTGATATGTGAATGTGTGTTAATATAAATTTTTATGCTTGTTTATTATTAATTTCTTCCATTTTGTTTTGCATCATTTCATTCGTTATTAGCATATTTTCGCACATTGCATCTATGGCAAATTTGCATTGCATTAAAACGGCATTTATTTTATCTGGGTAGAAAGATGTTTCCATTTTAATGCGATTTAAATTATTCATATCTATTTTAATTTTAATTATTGAATTAAGCACATCATTTTGCAAAAGCATCATAAGTTCATCTTTGGAGCAATCAAATTCTTCATTTTTTAACTTATAGCAAACAAAAGCTATTCGGTCATTTATTGTTTTTATTGTGTCTTGTATTCTCTTAATTGTAATTGAAACAAATTGATATGTTGTAACTTTGCATTTTTCATCATTTATTTGGACAATAGGGTCATTTTCTAAAATCTTTTGTTCTTTTTTGTCTTGCAATTTAGATTTTAACTTTTCTTTTGTCTTTATTGTCTTATCTTTAACAATTTTGCCACTTGTTTTAATTATGCTTATGTTTCTATCTGCATATTTTTTTGTGGCATATCCGCCTATTGCTAAAACGGGGGCAATAAAAAGATATCCAACCACACCTGTTGCTAGTGTCATTGCGACAACGGGAATAGATAGCATCATTGCATAAGAACCAGCATCACTTAAAATTGAGTTTAAATTATCGTTTGTGTTTTTTATTGTTTTGTTATCTAAAATTTTGTTGCCAACTTTGCCTGCCTTTTCTATTATTTTGTCAATGGTGTCATCTTCTTGTATATAGTTAAGTTTGGGTAAGTCCATTGTTCTTAAAACATCTAAAATATTGCTAAGTGAATCGTTCAGTTTATCAGAATTTTCAAGTATTGCTTTTAAATTACTCAATTTTTCCCTTTGCTCCTTTACTTTCTCCCTTTATTATATCCTAATTGCTCCAAATTGTCAAGTTTTATTTCGCTTAAAAAACTTAAATTGAATTTATAATGAAAATTGTGCCGACTTCAACAAATCTTTCCATGTATATCACGAGCATTTTAAAACAATGCCATTATATAAGCGGAATCGCTTACGCTAAAAATGAATAAAGTTGCCGTTGAAATTGCTTAGAGGCAATTTGGCTTACAAATAGCAAGCAAGCCCTTTGCCCAAAAGCAAAGCAACGGCAATTAAGTGGGGTGCGGAAACACCGCAACCGCAAGTCCGCCCTGCAAATAAATTTGCGTGCCTGTCCGTGCTTGCCCGTGCCAGCGTTTCCGCCCCCCCCACAAAACTCGTTCCACTCACGCCCGCTCTCGCATAGGGTAGGCAAGCCCCGCTCTCGCTCGCTTGCCCCCTTCGCTCCCGCCAGCCGTTCGCTCCGCTCGCTCCTTAGCCCGCACTGAACTTTCGCACAAAGCCTTAGCCAGCCGTTAAACGCAATAAGATAGGGGGATAAAAGCGGAAACACTACCGCTTAAATGTATATTTATGAATAATCTTAATTTATCACAAATTTTTCTAACGCAATTTATATTTAACTTGCAAGATAAAATGTTAAAACTTGCTTAACAAACCTTTCTCATACGACATTAGTTTAAGTCAATAAACAAAAATAGAGCAGATTAATTTAATTTTAAAGATTAATCAATTCTATAAAACATTTCAACCACAGCTACCGCTTTCACACAGCAGAGAAGGGTCGCTCGCCCCAAGTGCGGATAAAGGCGAACCACGCACACAACTCTCCTTTCGTTCTCCCACACACTCAGCCACTCTTGCCCCCACAACAACCCCACCGCCTTTGCCCTTGCACTTGACTGCTCGCTTGCACCCGTTTTCACTCCACGCACATTTTCTATTTAAATAAATTCACAAACCCAAAGCTAAATAAGGCAGATTAATTTAATTTTTAACAACAAAACCACCGCACACTCTCTGCCGTAAACACACAACGCCCCAGCCCACTCGCCCTTGCGACAGATGCAAAGCCGTGCGAACTTCTTCTACAACTCACGTCCCCACAACTTCCGCACTCATCCAAAAGAACCATACTCGCAAACCGTTCACCCACCTTTTCGCCATATCGCAACCCACTCACTCAACTCGTTTTTGCTTAGCGTCCGTTTCCTATAATAAAACCATTAAGCCGAAATCTTAAACAAAGCAAAATTAGGTTAAATAACTTAATAAAAAATGTAAATTATCTAAATTAGTTTTTTAAAGCTTATCCACTTTTTATAATGAAACTAGGATAAGTTGAAAGGACAAAAATTGCAAAAGTTGTTCAAAAAAAGTGATGAAACACTAAAATAGGGCAAAAAATTAAAATTTTGCTACTTTTTCCAAAAAAGAGCCGAAAATACTTGACAAAAGGCGGGGGGGGGTAAAATAGATAGTGTATAACTAATTGTCATTATATTAGTGTTTTACCCCTAAATGCCCTAACGGGCAAAATGTTGATAACTAAACATTAAGGTAATAGGTAATAGGTGCGGAAAAGATTAATAGGTATTTTAAATTAAAGCAACTTAACATTAAGGTAATAAGTAAAAGACTATTCAATCTTAGGTAATGTGTGCGGAAAATAATATTCAAAAAATCAATTATATCAACAATGTAATTAAGTTAGGTAAGGGGTACTAGTGTAAAAATACAAAATTTTAAAATTGGAAAGTTTTATAAAAAGACATAAAGGAGCAAGTTGATTAATAAATTTATAATTAAAAATTAAGTAAACTTCCTTAGTAACTTAACTTTTAGGGTTTACATAAAATAAGTTTAAATAAAAAAGGCTTGTTTTAAGAATTGCAAATAAAAAGACTAGTACCCACCGCCGAACATTATTAAAAAGATAATAAAAATATAATTCCGTACCTATTACTTATTACATATTATCTATTTACCTAAAAGAGTATAGTACCCATCGCCGAAGCAATTAAAATAATTAGAATAAAACAAAGCGGTAGCGTATCAACACTTATTACCTAAATCAAGTTATCTATACCATAAAATACAAAGGAAAGAACTAAGTTATACGGAACAACAATAGCACAACAAAAGAATAAATTTTATTAAAGGAGAAAGGGAAAGAAATGGCAAGATATAGTAATCAAAGGAAGAAAAGTTCAACGGCAATACTTATATCAATTATAGCAATATTGTCCATAATGTTGGTAGGTTTATCATTTGCATATTTTACAGACCACAAAGAACTTAGTAATACATTAAGTTTTGGTAAATTGGTTGTAAGTGTAAATGGAACGGCAGGCACAACTTCAACAAAGGTGTTAATATTTGGGAATGGAAGCAGTGTAAATAATGGACTTTTAGATGTTGGGGATACCATTGACTTTAAAGGGACTGTGGGGTTAGAGGATAATTCAATAAGTGCCTATTTGAGAATGAAGTTAGATAGCTTTAAATATTACACAAACTCATCAAA
>DJPS01000023.1:56406-72134 GCA_002438625.1 Christensenella sp. UBA6406 | reverse complement strand
TGAAAATTAGTGCTTACTTAAATTTTATTAAGGTTGAAATCCAAGTAGCATTTGCAAAATAGTTTGGAAAAAGAGAGATGTTTGTCGTGGCTGAGAGCAAACACAAACTTGCAAGTGTGAAACCACTTTTCAATATAAGCGTTTTAGGATTTTTGCAAAAATTCAAATGAAGGTGTATGGCAATTTTTGCGGTACATAAAGTAAGGTGGAACCACGCTTGTTTAAGTGTCCTTATGCGTTTTATGCATAGGGATTTTTTGTTTTGTAAGGTATGTTTAATTACGATTAACATTTAAAAATGAAGTAAAAGCATTTTGAACTATAATGAAATTTACAAAAGGTATGAGCATTAATAATTAAAGAATAAAGTGTTTAAGCAAATCAAATAGATTAATAAAATTTAATTAAAATTTTCAATTTGATTTAGCTAAAACATTACAAATAATAAATGAAGGAGATTTTTGAAAATGGAAGATGAAAAATTACAAATTGCAAGGCATTCACTTGCACACGTGCTTGCAAAGGCAGTTAAAGAACTTTATCCTAGTGCAAAACTTGCTATTGGACCAGCAATAGAAGATGGGTTTTTCTATGATTTTGATTATGAAGGAGGTTTTTCAAATGACAACATAGAAGCAATAGAAAAGAAAATGCGTGAAATTCTAAATAGGGGTGAAGACTTTATAAAGAAAGTTGTTTCAAGAGAAGAAGCAAAAGAACTTTTAAAGGATGAACCTTATAAATTAGAAATTTTGGATGGGTTAGAAGGTGAAATTTCAATTTACTATTTAGGTGATGATTTTTATGACTTGTGTGCTGGCCCTCATGTAGAAAGTGCGAGAAATATTCAAAATTTTGCATTTAAAATAGCAAAAATAAATGGTGCATATTTTAAGGGTGATGAAAACCGTAAAATGCTACAAAGGATTTATTGTTATGCCTTTAAAGATAAAAAACAATTAAATGAATATTTAAATATGTTAGAAGAAGCAAAGAAGAGAGACCATAGAAAACTAGGAAAAGAATTGGATTTGTTCTTCTTTGATGAAACTGCACCAGGTATGGCATATTGGTTGCCAAAAGGCTTTACAATTATGAATACATTGATAGATTTTTGGAGAAAGGAGCATAAGGAAAGGGGATATCAAGAATTTACTGCTCCTCAATTAAACAGCAGTGCCTTGTGGAAAACTTCTGGGCATTGGGACCATTACAAAGAAGATATGTTTGTTCTTAAAGATGCAGATGGATTCGAGCAAGCACTTAAACCTATGAATTGCCCAAATTCTATAATCATTTATAAAAATAAAATGAGAAGTTATAAAGATTTGCCTTTAAGATTGAATGATATTGATGTGGTTCATAGAAATGAAAAATCTGGCGAATTAAATGGCTTGTTTAGGGTTAGAATGTTTAGGCAAGACGATTCACACAATTACATTCGCAAAGACCAAATAGGTAGCGAAATTAAGAGTATTGTTGATTTAATTTCTAAACTTTACGGAGTATTTAAATTGCCTTATCAATTAACTTTATCAACTAGACCTGAGGACTTTATGGGCGAAATTGAAACTTGGGATATGGCTGAGGCTGAATTGAAGAAAGTTTTAAATGAATTATGTGGCGAAGGTAATTATAGAATTAATGAAGGTGATGGAGCATTCTATGGACCTAAAATTGATATCAAAATGCGTGATTGTTTGAACAGGGAATGGCAAATGGGAACAATTCAATTAGATTTCCAACTTCCAGAGCGTTTTGATTTGCATTATATTGACCACAATGGAGAGAAGCAACGACCAATTATGGTTCATAGAGCAATCTTTGGTTCATTTGAGCGTTTTATAGGAATTTTAACTGAACATTATGCGGGTGCTTTCCCTGTATGGCTAAGTCCTGTGCAAGTTATGGTTATGAATGTGTCACAAAATAGTGCTGATTATGCAGAAGAGATATATGAGAAATTGGATAAAGCAGGCTTAAAAGTTGAACTAGATGATAGAAATGAAAAGATTGGTTATAAGATAAGGGAGGCTGTTTCTCAAAAAATTCCTTATCTAATTGTTTTGGGTGATAGTGAGAAAGAAAGCGGAAAGTTATCTATAAGGAAACGAGGAAATGTTCAAATTAACGATATTTCAATAGATGAATTTTTGGCAATGATAAATAAAGAAATTGAAGATAAAGAATAATTTAAAATTTTAAAATTAATTTAACAGGAAATAACGAGGTAAAGTAAACAACTTGTTATTTTTTTGTGTAAGTCTCTTATAAAAAGAAATTTTAACAAATTGGCAATTTTGCTTGCTAATTTTGAAGAAATTTGCTATAATTATGGTATTGTGATAAGAATAAAATAATTTAAAAATTCTTATTTAGAACTATAATAAAAAGGTACAGGTAAAATTAAGATATGGATTTCGCACAGGTGTTATCTACAGAATTCAATATGAAATTAGACCATTCAAATAATGTAATAAAATTTTTGGATGAGGGGTGTACAGTCCCATTTATTGCAAGATACAGAAAGGAGTTCACTGGCAGTTGTGATGACCAAGTGTTGCGTGAATTTGCGGATAGATTGCAATATCTAAGAAATTTACAAAAAAGAAAAGAAGAAGTTATAAATAGCATTACAGAACAAGGCAAAATGACTGATGAGTTGATGCAAGCCATTGATAATGCATACACTCAAACTGAAGTGGAAGATATTTATAGACCATATAAGCAAAAGAGAAAGACAAGGGCAAGCGAAGCAATAAGAAAAGGCTTGCAACCTCTTGCAGATTTAATTTTATTGCAAACGAATGCTGATATAAAAGAAAAGGCAAAAGAATTTATAACAGAAGAAGTTTTGACTGTTGAAGATGCAATAAATGGAGCAAAAGATATTATTGCTGAAATGATTAGTGATGACGCTGATGTTAGAAAGCATTTGCGTGAACTTTATGAGAAAAAGGCTAAAATATCAACTGAATTAATTGAGAATGAAAAAAATAAGACATATGAAACTTATTCTGCATTTAGTCAAGAGATTAGCAAGATACCATCTCATAGAATCCTTGCAATCAACCGTGGTGAAAAAGAAGATTGCTTAAAGGTTAAGATTGAAATTAATGAAGCCGATTGCGAGCAACTAATTGCAAAAGCATACCTTAAAATTAAAGGTGGCATTAGCGAAGATAAAACTAATTATAATGAAAGCAACTTATATGTTGAAGAAGCAATAATTGATGGTTTTGATAGATTGCTACAACCAAGTATGGAAAGAGAGATAAGGGCAAGTTTAACTGATAAAGCAAATGAGCAAGCAATTAAAATGTTTGATAGCAACTTGCGGCCTTTACTTCTTCAACCACCTCTAAAAAATAAGGTTGTTTTAGGCTTTGACCCAGGATACGCTGCTGGTTGCAAAATTGCAGTTGTTGACCAAACAGGTAAAGTGCTTGACACTGGTGTTGTTTACCCAACTCCACCAAGAAATAAAACTGCTGAGTCTGCTGCAAAGTTGACACAATTAATTGATAAAGATTATGTTGATGTTATAAGTATTGGAAATGGTACAGCATCAAAAGAAAGTGAAATATTTATTGCTAATTTACTAAAAGAACAAAAGCGTAAAGTTTCATATGTTGTTGTTAATGAAGCGGGCGCATCTGTTTATAGTGCATCAAAATTGGGTGAAGAAGAATTCCCTAATTATGATGTTCTGGAGCGTGGAGCAATTAGTATTGCTAGAAGATTGCAAGATCCACTAGCTGAACTTATAAAAATTGATGTAAAATCAATAGGTGTAGGGCAATATCAACACGATATGCCACAAGCAAGATTAAGCGAAGTTTTGGGTTGGGTTGTTGAAGATTGCGTAAATAGTGTTGGCGTTGATTTAAACACTGCATCATACAGTTTGCTTTCTTATGTCAGCGGATTAAACAAGTCTATTGCTAAAAATATTGTTGAATATAGAAGTAAAAATGGTGCATTTACAAGCAGAGAACAACTTTTGAATGTCCCTAAACTTGGTAACAAGGCATATGAGCAATGTGCAGGATTTTTAAGAATTGTTGATGGTAAAAACATTTTGGATAACACAGCGGTGCATCCAGAATCTTACGAGGCTTGTAAAAAATTGTTAGGACACTATAATTTGACTTATGAAGATGTTAAAAATAACAATTTAGCAAGTTTAGGTAGTCTAGTTGAAAAAGAAGGTAGTGCAAAAGTTGCTGAGATTTGTGGAATTGGCGAACCAACTTTGCTAGATATGATTAAAGAGTTGCAAAAACCAGGTAGAGATATAAGAGATAGTTTGCCACCTGTTGAACTTCGTAGTGATATTTTATCTATGGAAGATTTACAAGTTGGAATGGTTCTTAATGGAATAGTTAGAAATGTTATTGATTTTGGTGCATTTGTGGACATTGGTGTGCATCAAGACGGACTTGTTCATATAAGTCAAATTTCAAAAGAATACATTAAACATCCAAGTGAGGCTCTAAAAGTAGGTGACCAAGTAAAAGTTAAAATTATTGGAATAGATTTAGATAAGCATAGAATTTCACTTACAATTAAAGATGCTGAAGTTTAATAATTTATTAAATAAAAATTAAATCAAATTGCCACTTTGCGTGGCTTTTTGTATGTGCGAAAATAAATGTATTTAGATAAATCTATATGGAGGAAAAGTAAAATGGAAGTAAATTTTGATAAATTACAAAAAGATGTAATTGAAAATAAGAAAGAGAAGGGTTTTAACACTTCAAATATAGAGCAAGAATTTTGTTTACTTTATGGTGAGATTGCAGAGGCTTATGATGCATATTCTAAAAAGAAAAATGATTTAGGATTAGAACTTGCAGATGTGGCTATATATTTGTTGGGTATAAGTGAACTTTTAGGGTTTTCGCTTCAAGATGAAATAATCAAGAAAATGGAAATAAATAAACAAAGGCATTATAAAAATATTAATGGTGTTAATTTAAAAGTTGATGAAAATAATGAAGATTAGATAATTTGCGTTATTGATTTGAGGGATTTAAAGTGGAAAAGTGTAAGTTATGCCCACGAAAGTGTGGGGTAGATAGAAGTAAAATTGTTGGCTTTTGTGGCGTTAATGAAAAGATTAAAATTGCCCTATATGGTTTGCATCAATGGGAAGAGCCATGCATAAGCTATGGAAAGGGAAGTGGCACAATATTTTTTAGTGGTTGCAATTTGAGATGCTGTTATTGTCAAAATTATGATATATCAACTCGTGGGATTGGAAAGTTATATGATACACAAGAAGTTGTAGATATTATAAAAGATTTAGAAAAACAAGGTGCAACAAACATTAATTTGGTTACACCAACTCATTACATAAAGCAATTAGTTAAAGTTTTTGAAATGTATAAACCATCTATTCCTATTGTTTATAATTCAAGTGGTTATGAAAATGTTAATGCATTAAAATTGATTGATAAATATATTAACATCTATTTGGTTGATTTTAAATATTATGATAATGATTTGGCACTTAAATTATCAAAGGCGAAAGATTATAAAGAAATAGCATATAAAGCAATAGAATTTATGTGCAAAAGTAAAGCGGACATTTTTGATGGAGAGGTTATGAAACAAGGTGTCATAATAAGACATTTAATTTTACCCAACCATACATACAACTCAATTCAGTCCTTGCAATTTTTAAATGATAATTTTAATGGTAGATTAGTCAGTTTAATGGCTCAATACATTCCAATGGGTAAAGCAAAAGAAATGTATGGATTAAATAGGAAGATAAATAGAAGGGAATATGAAAAGGTTGTAAATAAATTTATAGATTTAAATCTTAATGGATTCATTCAAGAAATGGATAGTGCAAATAAATGCTTTGTGCCTAACTTTAATGATTGATTTGATTAGTAAGAAAAAGACATTGAAAGTAATTTTAATTTCAATGTCTTTTATTTATGATATATATGTAGTAATTTTAGCAAATCCATTTATTTATTCAATATATATTGTATTTTATTATTTAGTAACTCAATATATTGTGTATTTTTGTTGATTTGCTTTCTTTTCTGCATAATAATCATCAAAAGTCTTTTTAATAATATCCATCGCTTTATCCGCTTGTTCTTCTGTAAGCGTTGCAATATAACTTGTTCTAATTAATGCATCACCTTCTGGTACGGCAGGAGAGACAACAGGATTTACATAAACTCCATTATCGAACAATTTCTTGCATAATGCAAATGTGTCATAGTTGTTATATGTGTTGATAGGGATGATAGGGGCTTCACTATCTCTAATGTCAATACCTCTCGCTCTTAATCCTTTTCTAACATAATCAGCAATAGCCATTAATTTTTTAGGTCTTTCAGGTTCACGCATTAAAATGTCAAGTGCCTTTGATGCACAAGCCACATTTGCAGGTGGAATTGATGCACTGAAAATGAATGGTCTTGAATTGTGTTTTAGGTAGTCAATAACTTCTTGTGAAGCACAAACATAACCGCCCAAACTTGCAAGTGATTTGCTGAATGTACTCATTAAAATGTCTACTTCATCAGTTAAACCAAAGTGAGATGCTGTGCCTCGACCGCCTTCACCTATAACGCCCAAGCCGTGTGCGTCGTCAATCATAATTCTTGCATTATATTTCTTTGCCAATTTTACAATCTCAGGTAATTTACAAATGTCGCCACCCATAGAGAAAACGCCATCTGTAACAATTAATTTACCAGCGTCAAGTGGAACAGATTTTAAAACTTTTTCTAAATCTTCCATATCACTATGTTCATAGCGTAGAAGTTTTGCGAAGCTCAACCTGCATCCATCATATATACTTGCGTGATTTTCTTTATCGCCAATTATGTAATCGCCACGACCTGCAATAGCACTTATAATTGCAAGGTTGCTTTGGAATCCTGTGCTGAAAGTTAAACTTGCTTCTTTTCCTAAAAATTTTGCAATTTTCTTTTCAAGTTCAAGGTGAATATCAAGTGTTCCGTTTAAAAGTCTTGAACCTGAACAGCCTGAGCCATATTTCTTTAAAGCTTCAATGCCTGCTTCTATAACTTCAGGGTGTGATGTAAGTCCAAGGTAATTGTTTGAACCGAACATATACTCGTGTTTGCCTTCCATTATAATTTCAGTGTCTTGTTTTGTTTCTAAATAGTGAAAATAGGGATAAATTCCCGCATCAATGGCTTCTTGTGCCATTGTATATTTTTTACATTTATCAAATAAATCCATTTTTAACTCCTAAATTTTTATGCACTTTTAGTTTTAAGTTGATTTTATAATTTTTATAGTTCAACTTAAAGGTGTGCGCTTTATGCGTTAAGCTCAATATTGAACATAACTATATCCATTTTAACATAAAAAAATTAAAAAGTCAAAAAAATTTAACAATTAATCTAATTGACTTAAATTTAAATATTTTATATAATCAATTTATGGAAAAATCTTTAAAGCTGGAAAATATAAATATTTGTTATAAAAAGAATTATTTTGCACTATTAAATTTTTCTTATGAATTTTTGTGTGGAAAAAATTATTTTATTGTTGGAGAAGAGCAAAGTGGGAAATCTACGCTTTGCAGATTTATCGCAGGATTAGAAAAAAAATATAATGGCAAAATTGTTTTAGATGATGAAGAGATTAACTTAAATAATCAATTTTATAAAAATGAAATTGCTTTTATTTTTGGTAGTGGTGTGTTCTTAGAGAGAAAAACAGTTATGCAAAATTTGCAATATGCTTTTTATCTAAGAAATGAAAAAGACAAATCTTGTAATTTTGAAGAAATTTTAAAAACTTTTGATTTGCTAAATCTAAAAAATGTAAAAGTGAAAAAACTGTCAAAATTTGACAAGTTGAAACTTTGCATTGCAAGGTTGTCGCTTAGAAATTTAAGTGTGTTAATTTTAGATGAGATATTCATAGGTATAGAAAGGGAAGAAATAGATGCGTTAATAAAATTGATAAAAAATCAACTTAAATATAAATGTTTAATAATTTCAAATGAGTGCTTTGATGGTGTGTTCTCTAGTTTTGGAGAGTTTAGTGTTTTAAACTTAAAGGCGGGATTTTTAAGTGAATAGGTTTCAATATGTTGATGATGCTTATAATTTATGCATCATCAATTTTTATTATATTATCAAAATTAAAATCGTTATCTTCAAAATCATTTACACCATCATTAAATTGCTCTAAATTATTTTTTTTAATTTCGCTGTCTTTCCACACATTATTTTGATTGTTCGTTGATTTGTGTTTATTGCTTTGATTAAAATTTGAAAATAAATTTGCTAAAACATTGCTTTTATTTTCTCCATTGTTATTGCCAAAGTTTTTGTTTCCGTTATTGTTAGAAAGAAGTGGTATAAGGTTAGATAACATATTCATCATATTTGCATTGTTACCATTATTTCCAACTAAATTACTTAAATTTAGATTGCCACCCAAAAGATTAGATAATGCAGATAAATCCATATTTCCAAACATTTTCGTTAGTGGATTTGAGTTTGCATTGCTATTTTGATTAAAATTGCCGTTTGTATTTTGGTATGTATTTTGTTGAATGTTGTCCATCGTTCCGTTGTTTAAAAAAGAATTGTTAAAATATTGAGGATCATTTTGCCCGTTTAAGGCTTGATTTGCTTCAAAATTTGAGTTATAGTTTTGCATTCTTGTTTGTTGGTTTGTGTCTATAAGTAAATCGTTAGGGTTGAAATTTGAGTTTTGTGATTGCCGATTTGGTTCAAAGTTGCTATTGGAATAATTGGTGTGTTGGTTGCTGTGATAGTTGTTTGCTTTTGGACTTATGTAAGACTGTTTTAAACTTCCACTTATATTGTTTGTAGTTTGAATATTGCATCTAGGGATTGGCACTTCTCGCATTTGAGAGTTTGTGTTATTGCTATAGTAGTTATTCTTTTGTTGTATATTTAAATCTATATTTGTTTTATTTCCTGCTGATAGAGTGTTGGAGTTTGCCTGATTTATCGCTTTTACTTTTGAAATGTCAGTTGTTTGATTAGATCGGAAATTATACATAGGTAATGGAGATTTAAAATAATCATTATTGTAATAATCTTGATTATTATTTTCATTATTTTTTTGTTGCTCAGTGTTTTGTTGATTGTTTGATTGAATTGTGCTTAATAAATCATTAACATTCATATTAACTCCTTTTAAATATGATTTTCTTTAATTACGCTTTAAATTTTTGTTATACAATTATATATATGCTTGCATATAATAATAAAGTTAAAAAGATATATAAGAATTTGTTATGAAATAGAATAAAAATCAAATTAATTTATGGGGGAGTTTATGTCGTACAATTTAAAGGATTTTTCAAATAATTACAATAATGATAAAGTAAGAGATAACCAAATTAATTATAACTTAGATTCATTCAGTCAAGAAGAAAAAATGCAGGCACAAAAGCAAGCAGAATCACTTATAAATCAGTATCAAAATATGTCTAATGATGAATTAACACAAGTGCTTTTTAATGAAATAGCGAAACAAAAAGCAAACGGGACATTTAACAAAGATAAACTTTTGGCAATGTTAGAAAGCGTTAAGGGGATGATACCAAATCAAAACCAATACGAAATGTTGCATAATTTTATAGCAAATTTATAATTAAGATTGCTTAACATTTCAATTTTAAAAGGAATAAAGGAGTGGTTGAATTGCTGAGTGCTAAAATAGATAAATCACTAATGAAAGCATATGCACTTGATAGCCAAAAAGATGATAACAAAGGCTGGGTTGAGTGTATAGTTTATTTGAATGAAGGTTATGATTTTAAACGGCAATTTAAAAGTGTAGAAATAATAAAAGAATATCCTTTTATAAATGCTGTTGGGGTCAAAATTAATTTGGATGAAATTTATAATTTGAGTTTATGCAATGAAGTAAAATACATAAGTAGTCAAAATATGGTTAAAGCTCAAATCGATTCAAGCAAAAAAGTGCTTAATGTAGATAGGTTTTATAGTGAAAACATTTATGGGCAAGGCGTTGTTGTTGCGGTTATAGATACGGGCATAGAACCTATGTTGGATTTTGTTATTCCGCAAAATAGAATTGTTTTATTTAAAGATTTTGTAGGTAATAAAGAATTTCCTTATGATGACAATGGACACGGTACATTTGTGAGTGGTGTATTGTTAGGAAACGGACTTGTAAGTAATGGGAAATATAGTGGAATTGCTCCATTTGCTAATATTATATCAATAAAAGCACTTGATAAAAGTGGAGAAGCAAGCAGTTTTAAAGTTTTAGATGCAATGCAGTGGGTTTACGATAATAAGGAAAAGCATAACATAAAAGTTGTATGTATGAGTTTTGGCAGTGAGCCTCTTGATAAAAATGACCCACTAAGCATAGGAGTTGAGGCATTATGGCGAAGTGGAGTTGTGGTTGTAGTCGCTGGTGGTAACAGCGGACCAAAGCAAGAAACGATTAAGTCTCCAGGAATAAATAGGCAAGCAATTACGGTTGGTGGTGCGGAAGTTTTTTCATTTAATAAATTTGATGTGCCAGACTTTTCATCAAGAGGGCCAGCAAGGGGGTTCTTTAAGCCTGATATTGTCGCTCCTGCGGTTGATATAATTTCTAATAATAACGAAATTGTTGATGGAAAAGCATATACGAGAATGAGCGGAACATCTGTTGCTACACCAATGATTGCTGGCGTTTGTACTTTACTCTGTCAAAAGTTTCCAAACATTAGACCTGACCAAGTTAAAAGTTACATATTAAGGCATGGTAAGTCAATGGGATATGGAAGAAATGTTGAGGGATTTGGATTGTTTTTAGCATAATTAATAATCATTTTGGATTAAAATTATGAGATAAGAAGGCATAAATAAGATTTTAATATTTTTAAGGATAGGTGGCGGAGATGTCAAAACTTTATATTGTTGGAGGGAATGAATTAAATGGAGAAATAACCATTCCTTCCGCTAAAAATGCACTTTTGCCTATTTTGGGTGCTTGTGTTTTGGTTGATGGGGTTGTAAAAATAAATAATTTTGCTAATTTTAGCGATTGCAATGTTATGCTTCAAATATTAAGTGGATTAGGTGCGAAAATTAAATTTGATGATAATGCAGTTTTGATAGATTGCACAAATCTAACAGATTGGACAATAACGGAAGAACTTGCAAACAAGTTGCGTTCTAGTTTCTTTACTTTGGGGGCAATATTGGGTAGGTTCAGTTTGGCAAAAGTTGCCTATCCTGGTGGTTGCAATATTGGGGCAAGACCTGTCAATTATCATTTAAAGGCACTTAGACAGCTAGGCGTGTCAATCATTGATAAGCATGGATATATATATTGTAATGCGGATAAAGTTAATGCAACAACTTTACACCTAGATTTTCCGTCAGTTGGTGTTACAGAGAATGTAATGATGGCTTCTTGCGTAATTAATGGAGAAACCATTATCCATAATTGTGCAAAAGAACCTGAAATTGTAGACTTGCAAAACTTTTTGAATGCGTGCGGTGCGAATATCAGCGGAGCAGGGACTGACACAATAAATGTGAAAGGCGTGGGGAAACTATTACATAGCGTGGAATATGAATGTATTGGGGATAGGATAATTGCTGGAACATATGCCATTGCTGTTGCGTGTTGCGGTGGTAATGTTCTACTAAAAAATACTGATATAAATCATTCAACTGCACTTATAAATGTACTTAGAGAAGCTGGTGTTGAAGTGATTGAAGAATGTGTGGATGAAACAAGCGGGAATGAATTTGAAGCGAATAAAAAGGGAATAAGAGTAATTTCAAGTAGCAAGTTGAAAAGTGTGCCATATATCGAAACAATGCCATATCCGCTTTTCCCAACTGACTTGCAGTCGCAAATTGTTGTTATGGAATCTATAAGTTGTGGCAACAGTGTTGTGAGTGAGACAATTTTTGAATCAAGGTTTAAAGTTGTCCCTGAACTTACGAAAATGGGTGCTGACATAATTGTCAAGAATAATGTAGCGAACATAAAAGGCGTACAGGCGCTTTATGGTGCTGATGTGTATGCGACTGATTTGCGTGCTGGTGCATCGCTTGTAATTGCAGGGCTTGTGGCTAGTGGTTATACGACCATAAATAATGTGCAATACATAGATAGGGGTTATGTGAATATAGAAAAAGATTTTTCATCTGTTGGCGCCAACATTAAAAGATTGGATTAAAAAGAAAGTGGCAAAAAATATTTTAACAATTTTTATAAAAATATAGCAATGCCATTTTTTTTATGGTATAATACAAGACAAATGGGGAAATATGGCGAATAAAGGTAGATAGGTGATAACAAATGAGTAAAGCAGTAAAAGTTTGTATTATAAGTATATCAACATTGGTTTTAATTTTAGTGTTACTTTTAACATTGGTCTTTACAATTAAAGATGTAAAAGCAAATTTATTAATAACATCGGCATCAAATACTTTAACAAATGAAAGTGTAATGACAGAATTGAAAAGTCAAGATGTGTTACCTTACAATCAAAGCGTTTTCTTCCTTAACAGAAATAAAGTTACAGCAGACATAGAAAAAACCATACCTAAGATAAAAGTGGTTAATCTAGAAATTACTTTCCCAAATGCAATTAATATAAATTACACGGAAAGAGTTCCTGTGTTTGCAGTTAAGATAAGCAATTCAACATATAGTTATGCAATAGTGGATGAAGACTTTAAGGTTATAAGCTTATCAATGACAGATGCAGACTATATCAATTTTTCATTTACCGAATTACAAAAAAATGATGAAAGTCAATTAGTAAAAAAAGAAATAAGCTTTGATAATTTGAAGGCAGGCGATTTTATGTGTCATAATTACCTTAAAGAACTAAAAGCGTTTTTCTCATTACTTAAACAATATAAGACTACTGAATCTGCATTAATTAAAATTTATGAAAATATAGAAGTCTATATGCGACATACATTAGAAAGTGATAATTTAAGCATAAAATTTAAAACAATTAAAGGTTACAATGTTGATATATATAATTTTAGCAATGATACAGACAGAAAGGTTAAGCAACTGTTAAGTATTGTTTCTAATAGCGAAATTACAGCTAATCAAATTATTGGTGACTAGTTTTTCATTTTAAGGTGATAAAAATGGAAGTAAATGGAAATTTTAAAAAGAGCCATTAAAAATACAAATAAATTATAAAATTTCTAAAAAATTTGTGATAATAAATTGACTTTAAATTGATTTAGAGTTATAATATAAATATGCTACTAAACAAGTCAATTTAGTAAGATAGAGTTTGGGGAAAATTCTACTTTTAAAATTTATAAAAGGAAAAAATAAAATGAGTAAAGAATATACGGCAGTTGTAGATTTTGGAACTCAAAAGATAACGGTAGCTGTTGGCTATATGAGTAGGAATGGGTTGTGTGTAGTTGGCAGTGGCGAAACCGAATACGGCGGGTATATGGATGGCGAATTTTTAGAAGTTGATAAATTAGGTGAATCTATACAAAATGCCATTGTTGTTGCGCAAAACAATTCGGAGATAGAAATTAATAGTATTGTTGTTGGTGTGCCGACTGCTTTTACTGCCGTTATGACCAAAGATGTTGTACAAAACTATAATAAAAAGGTTAGGATATCTAAAAACACGCTTGAAAGCCTTTATCAAACAGGAAATGATTTCTCAAAATATTCATCATACACTCTCATTTCTTCTGATGCCTTAGAGTTTGTTTTGGATGATGGTGTTGCAAGAGTTGAATGCTTGGGTATGACAACAACTAAATTAAAGGCCAAAGTGGGCTATGTCCTTGCAGATAATAAGTTTGTTAATTTGATAAGCGAAATTACAAGAATACTTGGGATTGATGTTGAAAGATTTATAAGTTCTGCACTAGCTGAGTATAAATATTTGGTTAGTCAAACATTGAGTACAAGTATAATAATTGATTGTGGGCATCTGTCTACAAGTATTGCGTTTGCAAAAGGAAATGGAATAGAGGCTATTGCTGAGTTCTCATTAGGTGGCGGATTTATAACTAGCGATTTAATGAAATATCTAAAAATAAGTTATGAGCTTGCAGATGCGTTGAAAAGAAAAATTGTACTTTCAATAAAGCCAAGTGAAGATGAAATGTATGAAATTAAATCTGGTGGAGAGGTTGTTTCTATGCCTGCACTTATATCAAATGAAATAGTTTCGTATCGAGTTGAAAAAATTGCGAAAGCTGTAAATCAATGTTTTGAAAAGTATGGTGATATAATTGACAAAGATTTTAAAGTCTATCTTTGCGGTGGAGGACTAAGTTACATAAAGGGTGCGAAAGAGATTTTTAGCAAGATGATTGGAAGCAGGGTTGAGATTATTTGTCCAGATATTCCACAACTTGCAAGACCGCACTATTCAGCAGTTTTAAGTTTGCTTTATGTTGCTTGCAATAATAATACAAGTAGAAGATTTTTATTTTTTAAGTTTTAAGGAGTTTATAATATGAATATGGAAATGGATGAAGTAAGTATAGAAATGCCACCTGTGGCTACAATTAAAGTTGTTGGCGTTGGTGGAGGCGGTAACAACGCTGCAAATAGAATGATTTCAGCAGGGATTAAAAGTGCACAATTTATTTGTATTAATACAGATAAACAAGCGTTACTTATGAATAAGGCGCCAGTTAGAATTGCTATTGGTGAAAAATTGACTAAGGGACTTGGTGCTGGAGCTAATCCAGAAGTTGGTAAGAAAGCTGCGGAAGAATCTAAGGATGCTATTGCTGACCAAATTAAAGATGCAAATTTAGTTTTTATTACTGCGGGAATGGGTGGTGGTACAGGTACAGGTGCTGCACCAGTTGTTGCTCAAATTGCAAAAGAGATGGGTATTTTAACAATCGCTGTTGTTACTAAACCTTTTGATTTTGAAGGTAGAAGAAGATTAGAAAATGCAGAGTTGGGAATTGAAAATTTAAAGAAATATGTTGATACATTGATTATTATTCCTAACAATAAATTGTTAAGTGTTGCTAAAGGCACTCCAATGGTAGAGGCATTTAAAGTTGCTGATGATGTATTGAGACAAGGTATTCAAGGCATTTCAGATTTGATTGTTTCTCCTAGTTTAATTAACCTAGACTTTGCAGATGTGGAAACAATTATGAAGAGCAAAGGTCTTGCTCATATGGGTATTGGATATGCTAAGGGTGAAAATAAGACTGTTGAAGCGGTAAGACAAGCGGTAAGTTCGCCACTTCTTGAAACAACTATTGAAGGTGCAACAGGTGTGCTTTTAAATGTTAAGGGTGGATTGGACTTGCCTATTGATGAAGTTTATGAGGCTGCTAAATTAGTTCAGCAAGTTGTTGACCCTTCTTGCAACATAATTTTTGGTGCAGCAATTGATGAAAACTTGCACGAAGAGGTTGAGATTACAATTATTGCAACTGGTTTTGAAGGTGAAGTTAAAGAGCCTGAGCAAGTTCAAGAAACACAACAAGAATGGGATAGATATAAAAACTCATCTAGTTTGTTTGGAACTCAACAACCAAAACAAATGAATGCTAAGGATATTTTTGGATTTGGTCCAAGTCAAAATGCTAATACAACAAGTGCTAATCAATCAAATCAACAAAATGCTAACCAATTTGGTAGAAGTAATTTGAATAGCCAAGCACAAATGAATAATGGTTTTGCAAATCAACAAAATATGCAACAAATGGGTGCTGGAAATCAAATGAATA
>DJPS01000023.1:0-56357 GCA_002438625.1 Christensenella sp. UBA6406 | reverse complement strand
AATAATTTTAACAATCCACAACAAAATGGGTTTAATGGTGGATTTGCTGGTCAACAAGTTAATAATTATGCTGAGCAATCATTCCAAAATGCACAACCTACATATGCAAACAATGTTGAGCAACAACAAATGCAAGAAGGACTTCAAAGACCAAATATGAAAGTTGAAGAAGATAATGATATCCCACCGTTCTTAAAAAGAATTAGAGGAGATATTTAATAATAGTAAAATTAATTGCAAGAATTAAATTTTTGCAATTTTTTTGTGTGTGGTTAAAAATTGAATTCTCTTTTAAGGGTAGAATTTTGTTTTAAAATTATACAAATTAGATAAAAATATGTTATAATTAATTAAGAATATAATTTTATAAGAGAGAATTTAATGTTAAATGTTATTTATGAAGATAATCACATAATTGTTGCTATAAAACCGCAGAATGTGCCAAGTCAAGAAGATGATTCAAGGGATTTGGATATGCTTACAATGGTGAAGGCCTATGTAAAGGAAAAATATAATAAACCAGGGAATGTTTATATTGGTTTAGTTCATAGATTGGATAGACCTACGGGTGGTTTAATGGTTTTTGCAAGGACATCAAAATCAGCAGAGAGATTATCAAAGCAGATAAGAGAAAAAACTTTTAAAAAATATTATTTAACTATTGTTGAAGGTGTGCCAAAAGAGAATAAAGCGGTGCTTATTAATTATTTAAAAAAAGATGAAAAAGAAAATAAGGTTAAAGTTGTTTCTAGTTTAGAAGTAGGGGCAAAAGATGCAAAACTTGAATATACTACTTTAAGTAATTATAATAACAATTTATCATTATTAAAGGTTGAATTATTTACGGGAAGAAGTCATCAAATAAGGGTGCAATTAAGCAATATTGGAAATCCTATTGTAGGGGATTTAAAGTATGGAACAAATAGTAAATTAAGCAAGAATTTATGTTTGTGGGCTTATAAAATAGAATTTGAGCATCCGACATTAAATAAATTAATGCAATTTTGCTATAATCCACCAATGAATGAAGTTCCGTGGAGTTATTTTAAAGTAGAAACTTTTTGAGCATATTAGGTTAGAATTTAACTTTTAAGGATAAATAAAAGTGAGTATTTATGAATCATATTCAAGTAAAAAAAGCAGTGTTACCTGTTGCTGGATTAGGCACAAGATTTTTGACCGCTTCTAAGGTTGTTCCTAAGGAGTTGTTTCCAATAGTTGATAAACCTATCTTAGAGATTATTATTGATGAATTAATTGATGCAGGAATTGAAAAGTTGCTTTTAATTATAAGAAGGGGAAAAGAAATAATTTCACAGCATTTTGATATAAATTTTGAGCTTGAACAGAACTTAAAAAGTGCAAAAAAGTTAGATTTTTTAAAAAAAATTGAAAGTACAAATATTTCAGATAAAATAATTTTTCAAAAGCAAAGTGAACCGTTGGGATTTGCAGATGCAATTTTTCTTGCTAAAAATTTTGTGGGAGGGGAGCCTTTTGTCTTATGTACAGGCGATGAACTTGTAGTAAATGATAGAAAAAGTGGGATAAAGCAACTTATTGAAGTCTTTAATGAAAAAGATTCCACGATTGTTGGCTTGTCAAAAACGCCGTTGGAAGAATTGTGTAATTATGGCATAGTTGAATATGAAAGTTTGGGTAAAATTCTTCAAATAAAAAATATAATTGAAAAACCTAAGGATAATCCACCAAGTGATTTGTCGCTAAATGGGAAATATGTGGTTAAAAGTGAAATTTTTGATTTTATAGAAAACCGTAAATTGGATAGCGGGGGTAAAGAAGTTTTATTTACTGACTGCCTTTTGGATTTGGCAAAACAAAATAAAATGTTTGGCTATGTTGTGGATGGAAAAAGATATGATACTGGAGATAAGTTTGGTTTTATAAAAGCAAATATAGAATTTGGCTTAAAAGATAAGATAGTTGGAGAAAAATTAAGGAAATATTTAAAGGGGTTTATAAATGAATTATAGATTTTTCAATGCAAAAGTTATGATTGGAACAAAAATTGTTGATGGTGAAGTGTGGGTTGAAAATAACATAATTTCCTATGTGGGAAAGATGAAAAATAGCGATGAATTCGATAATGTGCAATTTGATGAACAAATTGATTTAGACAAAAAATTAATTATGCCAGGATTAGTTGATATGCACACCCATACATCAATGAGTTGGGCAAGAAATGTATCTAACGATTCATCGTTGCAGGAATGGCTTAATGATGGAATTTTCCCTTGCGAACAAAAGATGAAAAAAGATGATTTCTATTGGACAACCCTTTATGGAATAAAAGAGTTGGTTAGGGGTGGCATTACAACTTGCTTAGATATGTATATCAACAATAGGGAAGCTTATAGAGCATTTGATAAAACAAAATTTCGTGCAGTTTTATCAATTTTTCCTAGTGAAATTGATTTGGTTGAACAAAATAAAAATGATTTAATAAAGTTTTTTATGCAAATTCATTCCGTATACAATGTTAGTGAGCAGGATATAGAAAAAGTTGTTATGCTTGCGAATAAATATAAATTAGGCATTAATATGCATTTAAGTGAAACATTAGAAGAAATGGGCGAGTGCAATTTAAAAAATGGATGTACACCAACAGAATATTTGGATAGTTTTGGTGTTTTTAGTCGCCCATGTGTTTGTGCTCATTGCGTCCATTTGGATGATAATGATTATGTTATTTTGTCCAGCAATAATGCAACCGTGTCAATCAACAACAGTGCAAATTTAAAACTTGGCAGTGGAATTGCTCCAGCTTATACATTGATGAAACGTGGCATAAATTTGTGTATTGGCACTGATGGTGCAGGAAGCAATAATCACATAGATATGTTCAAAGAAATGTTTTTAACTGCAACACTTAGCAAAGGTGTAATGCACGATAGCAAGGTGATAACAAATGAAGAAGTTTTAAAAATGGTAACAATCAATGCTAGCAAAGCGTTAGGAATAGAGAAGATAGGTGAAATTAAAGAAGGTAATTTTGCTGATTTCATTGTGCTTGATATTAATGAGCCGAATTATAGACCTTATAAATTTTTAGAAAATGGACTTGTTTATTGTGCGAATAGTAAAGATGTTTTTTTAACAATGATTAATGGAAACATTTTATATTGTAATGGCGATTATAATTTAGGTGAAGATGTTAAGTTGATTGATGAAAAGTTTGATGAAATAGTTGAAAGAATTACGAATAAATAAAATTTTATTAGGAAAAAAATAAATGGGATTTTTGAGGTTTTTTAAAAAGAAGAAATTGAAAGAAGATAAAGATAATTTAGGTACTGAAAAGCAAAAAAATGGAATAGATAATGAGGAGGTGTTATCTCAAAAAATTAGAAAAAATATCAATTCATTTAATTTTGGTAAATTGGGCGTTGCAAGCAAAGAGAAAATAAGCGTACACTTTACATTGGATGAATTTAATGAAGAATTGAATACTTTGTTTAACGAGCAACAAATAGTTGATTACATTGTGAAAAATTTAAAAGAGTGGCAGGAGAGAATAACAGAGAATAGCAACTATTTTGTAAATTACTTCTTGTATCATATGATTATCTTCACAGAGGCAACTGATAGAGGTTTTTGGAGGGGCTATTTAAAGGATGAAAGCAAATGCAATGACATAAACGCTTTGAATATTTTTAAAGAAACAATGACGCCTGAATTTAAAGAAAATTTAAAGCCATACATTGAAAAAGATACAACACTTTATTTAGGTGATTTAATTAAAGAAAGATTTACATTTTTTGATTTTGATAGATTTATGAAAGGAATAAATTTTGAGTATATATCTCTATCTTTAAATAATGAATTTTCTGTTCAATTTTCCGATGAGAAAGAGTCGGCATTTTGTGGTGTATATGAAATTTTTGATAAAAATTTAAATGGGTTGGATTATCACAATTTTTAATTTGATTTTATGATAAAAAGTTGGATTATAACTGTTTCCAACTTTATTATTTATGGTTGTTTTTCTGCATTTTTAGCAAATATTTTGCGTCGATTTATTTATATGTTATCATCTAAAATAATTATAATAATTATAATTTTTTTGATTTGTAATTTTGTTGTTTCTTGCAAGAGTATATGAGGATTCTGTTTCTGCTTTGAATGATTGATTTTCTAGATTACCGCTATTGTCTTTTGCTTTAAAATCAGCTTCATTTGATAGTGTATAATCATTTAAAACTGCGTTATAAATTTTTATATAATATTTAATATTCACTTGCTCTGTAAATTCTTTATCTATAAATTCAATATTGTCAGACTTACCACTAACAACTAAAATTGTCTTTGAAACTGTTTTCCCGTTTTCTTCAAATTCTTTAATTAGTTCATATTTTTGGTGTCTTAAAGTAGGGAAGCATAATGTTAAATAATGACTGCTTTCTCCATTATTAGAATTTATTGTCATAAGTTTTGTTTGAAGATAAGTTAAGATTATGTTTGTAAAATTTTTACTTATGGTTTTTGGTAAATATTTTACATTAAATTCACAATTCATTGTGTAACGTTCAGGTGTGTCCGCTGTTGCAAGTTCTATATTTCCATTATCATATGAGATAGTATCTAATTTTTTTGTTACAATACCTTTAGGTCTCTCAAAATTTGTGGGATGCATTGCATCACTTGTATAAATTGATTGGAAAAGAGATTTCATTTTAAGTGTTGGACTAAGTTGAGAAGTGCTTACATTTTCAAGAAGATTTTCATCCTTATTATCTTTACTAAAATACCAAATACAAGCGGTGTGTGAAGTTGTTTGTGCTACACAAACAGAATCCGTATTATAATCACTATTTTTTGTGCCGTTTGTTCCGCTTTTTGCGTGCACTTCATATCCTAATTTACCAAGTGCTGTGCAAGTGCCTTCTGTTGTGGTTTTCTTCATCATTTGACCAACTAGATATGCAGTTTCTTCACTCATAACTTTGTGTGATAGTGGTTTGTGTGTGTAAATAACTTTACCATTATTATCTTCTATCTTTTTTATAAAGGTAGAGTCTTTGTGATATCCTAAATTTGCGAAAGAAACATAAGCATTGCAAAGTGATTGAATTGTTACGCCATATTTCATTGCGCCCAAAGCGAGAGATAGACCGCTATCGCTTTCATCAAATTCAATTCCGTTTTTCTTTGCAAAAGATTTGCATTTTTCTATGCCAACTTCTTTAAATAAGTTGATTGCTGGGATATTTAATGATTTGGCTAATGCGAGTTCAGCACTAATTTTTCCATAATATTTGTTAGAAATATTTTGTGGAGTATAATTTCCATCATATGTTGTTGGGTTATCGTTAAGCAAAGAGCAAGGATAAATTTTCCCATATTCTATTCCTGCACCATAAACTAAAATGGGTTTTATTGTTGATGCTGGGTTGCGTTGAATATTTGTTGCACCATATGTGTACGATGAGTTAAATGCAAGTATACCACCGCTTTTATTATCTATAACAATGCTATTTGTCATTGCATTTGTGCTGTGTTTAATGCTTTCGCTTAAAGCGGATGAAGTTGCAGGGTCAAAATATGTGTAAATCTTATATTTGTTTGCAATCACCTTATTTGGTTGAATTTTAATAATGTTTGATGCTTCGGCGATTGCTGAATTTATGTAGGATGATAAGTTTTTAAATTGTAGATTTTGGACATTTAAATTAACAGATTTTATTGTGCTTTCTTTATAGTCTGTTGCATTTATGTAATTTCCTTTAAACATTTCTTTTAAAATTAGATTTTTTCTTCTTTCTATGTTTTCTTTATGCTTTATTGGGGAGTAAAAAGCAGGCGATTTAATTATTCCTGCAAGGGTCGCTGATTCGTTGATATCTAAATCGCTTGCAGACTTTCCAAAATAGAACTGAGATGCGTTTTCAATGCCGTAGCAACCATTTCCAAAATATATTGCATTTAAATACATTTCTAAAATTTCGTTTTTATCATATGATTTTTCTAACTTTAAGGCTAAAATAATTTCTTTTATCTTTCTATCAAAAGTTTTGTCATTAGTTAAGTGTGTATTCTTTATAAGCTGTTGTGTAATTGTTGAAGCACCTTCTTGTAATGAACCGCTTGAGACATTGTTTAAAAGTGCACCAAAAATTCTTTTAACATTTATTCCTTTATGTTTATAAAAGTCTTTGTCTTCAATGCTTATAAATGCATTTATAGTATAATCATTTAAGTTTTCTAACTTTACATAAGGTTGACCTTGTACATTGTCACTAATTTTGTTACTAGAGGAGTCAAACACAAGTGCGGGCGTGCTTATTTGAGTTAAAATATCTTTATTTAAATTTGTTGATAGAATTAAATATGTGATAAATAAACCCAAAAAAGCAAAAAGTATGGCAATAGTTGCCAGCATAATAGTTATAATTCTTTTATTTTTCCTATTTTTATTTTTTATTACATTGTTTGCGTTGCTCATATATATATTTTTAGCAAAATTTAATTTATTATTACATAAAATAGACTTGAAAATTTAATTTTTTTTATGTATAATAATAAGATATAATAATAAATTAGAAAAAGGTAAATTATGGGAAAGTATTTGATAAATACATATGGATGCCAAATGAATATTCATGAAAGTGAAAAAATTGCAGGTGTTTTAAAAAATTATGGTTATGATGAAACGACAAACATTGAAGAAGCGGATGTTGTTGTTTTTAACACGTGTTGTATAAGAGAAGGAGCGGAGACAAAAATTTTTAGCAATATTGGTGCAGTTAAACCTTTAAAGAAGAAAAATAAAAATTTAATTGTTGCTGTTTTGGGTTGTATGACTCAGCAAAAGAAAACTGCCGAGAATTTGAAGATGAAATTTCCGTGGATAGATATCATTATTGGCACATTTAACGCTGATGAGTTTGAGAAATACTTTAAAAAAGCGTTTGAAGAGAGACAAAAGAGCTTTGAAGTTTTTGATAAAGAGTTTGATATTATTGAAAATACCAAATTTTTTAGAACAAGCGGGGACAATGCTTGGGTAAACATTACATATGGGTGTAATAATTTTTGTACTTATTGCATTGTTCCTTATGTTAGGGGAAGAGAAAGGAGCAGAAGAAGCGAGTTTATAATAAAGGAATGCAAGGAACTTATTGATGCTGGTTATAAGCAGGTTACGCTTTTAGGGCAAAATGTTAATTCTTATGGTAATGATAGAGAAGATGAAATTTCATTCCCTGAATTGTGTCAAAAAATTTGCGATATTGATGGCGATTTTAGATTGAAGTTTATGACATCTCATCCAAAAGATTTTGGCACTGCACTAATTGACACTATTGCAACGAATGAGAAGATGAGCAAGGTTGTTCATCTACCTTGTCAATCAGGAAGCAACAAAATTTTGAAGTTAATGAATAGAAACTACACAAGGGAAGCATATCTAGAGAAAATTGTTGAGTTGAAGTCAAAAATTCCTGATGTTGCATTAACATCAGATTTTATAGTTGGATTTCCAAATGAAACTGAAGATGATTTTGAGCAAACCAAAGAACTTGTTAAAGAGGTTGCGTATAATTCTATTTTTGCATTTATGTATTCAAAGCGTTCTGGCACAGTTGCTGAGAAAATGGATGGGCAAATTGATTTAGCAACAAAAAGGCATAGAGTAAATGAATTGCTTGAGTTGCAAAAAGAAATAACAGAAAAGAAGAATGCTAATTTAGTTGGAAGAAAATATGATTGCCTATTGCAAGAAAGAAAAGGTAAAAAGATTATGGTTTCTGAATCTAATTTAAGCATAAGTTTAGAGTCTTATGATGGATTAGAACTTAGAAGGTTTTACATTGTTGAAGTAACAAAAATAGAAAATCGTAAAATTTATGGTAAAGTAATTAAATAAGGTAATTTAAATTCTATTGGATTTTACAATGGTTATGTATTCATTTCAAATGGAAACAAAATTGAATTTAAAGGGGAAAATTATGAAAAACGAAAGAAAAACAAAGTTGTCGCCAATGATGGACCACTATATGCAAAAAAAAGCGGAAAATCCTGATTGTCTTTTGCTTTATAGGCTAGGTGATTTTTATGAATGCTTTTTTGATGATGCATTGACTGTTTCAAAGGAATTGGAAATCACTTTAACTGCAAGAGATTGTGGAGAAGGTGAAAAAGCACCAATGTGCGGTGTACCATATCACGCATTAGATTCTTACCTTGCGAAACTTGTGAATAAGGGTTACAAAGTTGCAATTTGCGAGCAACTTTCAACTCCGCAACCTGGCAAAATGGTGGATAGAGACATAATTAGGATTGTTACACCGGGGACAGTTGTAGAAACTGAAATTTTGGATGCTAAAAGAAATAATTTTTTGGCAAGTATTTATTTAAAGCGTGGAGTTTGTGGAATTGCGTATTTAGATATAAGTACGGGAGAGTTCTATGCTACAAGTTTAAGTGGTGATAATTTATTACAACTTGTAAATGATGAGCTTTTACGAATTCAACCATCTGAGATTATTAGCAATAGTATGGCAAACGATTTTGCAGGGAATTTGGCAAGCATTGCAATAGGACAGTTGCCTAAATTTAACAATTTTTATGAATGGGCTTATACTTTCACTTCGGCTTGTAATGCAATTAAAAATCAATATGGCGTTGAAACTTTGCAAAGTTATGACATAGCTGATAAAGATGAGTGTGTATGTGCTTGTGGTGCGTTGATTGAATATTGCTTGCAAACACAAAAAAGAAAATTAAACCATTTAAAACCTATAAAATTCATAAGAAATGATTTATATATGCATTTGGATAGCAATGCACGAAAAAATTTAGAAATTGTTGAAACTATGAAAGATGGCAGAAAGCAGGGCACATTGCTAAGTGTCCTAGATTACACAAAGACTTCTATGGGTGCAAGGTTCTTTAAAAGTGCAATAGAGCAACCATTTCAAAATGAAAAGATTATAAATGAAAGATTGGATGCTGTTGAAGAAATTGTAAAATCTTCTATTATTAGAGAATCCTTAATTCAGCAATTAGATGAAATTGGAGATATTGAAAGAATTTGCAGTAAAGTAGTTTATGGCTCAATTTCGCCTAAGGATTGTTTAACATTAAAGCGTAGTTTAGTTGGTTTACCTAAAATAAAAGCACTTTTAGAGAAGTTTAAGTCAAGCAAAATTGCTAAATTAAATAATGAAATAATTGATTTTAATGAACTTATTGAATTACTTGAATCAGCAATAAAGGAAGATGCTGGAGCACTTTTAAAAGATGGAAATTTTATTAAAGATGGCTTCAATAAAACTCTTGATGAATATAGGCACGCCAAAGAAGATGGTGCAAAATGGCTTGCAAGTTTAGAGAAAATTGAAATTGAGCAAACAGGAATAAAGAATTTAAAAATAAAATACAACAGAGTTTTTGGTTATTTAATTGAAGTCCCTAAATCAAATATAGATAAAGTGCCAAATAGATATATAAGAAAACAGACAATAGCGAACAATGAGAGATATATAACAGAAGAGTTAAAAGAGATTGAAAGTAAAATATTAAATAGTGAAGAGAACGCACAAAGGCTAGAAAATGAGATATTTGATTACATAAAATCAACATTGAATCAAAATATAAAACTGCTTTTAGATGCATCAGCTTCTATTGCTGAGATAGATTTTTTAACAAGTCTTGCTTATGTTGCAGTTAAAAATAACTATGTAAAGCCGATTGTTTCTAATAATTTAAAAGAATTGAGCATTGTTGAAGGTAGGCATCCAGTTGTTGAAGTGCTTTTAAAAAGTGGGCAATTTATTCCAAATGATATCGTGCTTAATGAAACAACAGATAGAATAATGATTTTAACAGGCCCAAATATGGCGGGCAAAAGCACTTATATGCGACAAGTTGCAATTATAGTTTTAATGGCTCATATTGGCAGTTTCGTTCCGTGTAAAGAGGCGAAAATGCCAACATTTGATAGAATCTTTACAAGGGTAGGTGCAAGCGATGATTTAGCGTTTGGTCAAAGCACATTTATGGTTGAAATGAGTGAGGTTGCAACAATTTTAAATAATGCAACAGATAGAAGTTTAATAATTCTAGATGAAGTTGGCCGTGGAACATCTACTTATGATGGACTTAGCATTGCATGGGCAATTATGGAATATTTATCAAGCAATTTTAAAGCAAAGACATTGTTTGCAACTCATTACCACGAATTAACTGAACTTGAAGGAATGTTGGATGGTGTAAAAAATTATAGAATTTCTGTTAAAGAAAGTGAAACATCTGGTATAGTCTTTTTGCGTAAAATTGTAAGGGGCGGAGCAAGCAAGAGTTTTGGAATAGAAGTTGCAAAACTTGCTGGTATTCCAAGTGTGGTAACTAAGAAAGCGAAAGAAATCTTAACTGCGCTTGAAAAAAATGAAAACTTAAATTTAAAAGATTTAAGTAAAATTGAGATAAAGCAAGAAAATAACAATGTTATGTTGGATAAATACAATAAAATTGCTGATGAAATAACAAGTGTTGATATAAATAATATAACTCCTTTTAAGGCGTTAGAGATTTTATCATCAATAAGAGAAAAATTATAATGGAGGAATAATGTCAAAAATTAATGTATTAGACCCATCAATATATAATTTAATTTCTGCGGGTGAAGTTGCTGTCAATCCTGCAAGTGTTGTTAAAGAGTTGATTGAAAATAGTTTAGACGCAAAAGCAACAAAAATCAGTGTTGAGATTACGGGCGGAGGAACAGACTTAATTAGAGTTGTGGACAACGGTCAAGGAATAGAGAGAAGTCAAGTTCGTTATGCTTTTTTACCGCATGCAACCAGTAAAATATCAAAAGTAGAAGATATATTTAATATTGGAACTTTTGGCTTTCGTGGTGAAGCTCTTGCAAGTATTTGTAATGTTTCTAGACTTGAAATGCGGACTAGAACAAGCGAAGAGGAAGTTGGAACTTTTGTTGAAGTTAATGCAGGACAATTTATAAAAGAAAGTGAAGTAGCGACAAATGTGGGGACAGAAATCACTGTATACAATTTGTTTTACAACACACCTGCTAGACTAAAATTTTTAAAATCTAGGTCTATGGAAACAAGAGAAGTTAGCAAAGTGGTTACTGATATGATGCTTTCAAATCCATCTGTGGAGTTTGAGTATAAAATTGATAGGCAACTAAAATATAAAACGAATGGTGATGGATTAAATCGTGTAATAGAGCAAACTGAGGACCCCGACTTTTTGGATAAATGTTTCCTTATAAATATAAAAGAAGGGAAATATAAACTATATGGTTATGCTACATTTCCTGGACAAATGCTTGAAAACAAAGTTATGAAGTGTTTTGTTAATGGAAGAGTTACCATAAATCATTGTGTTGCATCCGCTGTGCAATCTGCCTATGTAGATTTTGTTATGAAAGGTGCATCAAATTCTTATATTTTATTTTTGGATTTGCCTTATGATGAAGTTGATGTAAACATAACGCCACAAAAAACGGATGTAAAATTTCAAAATGATTATGAAGTTTACGCTTGGGTGGCTAAATGTATAAAGAACACTCTTTTAGGATTTATCTCTGGTGAAAAGTTGGCTAGGGATGAAGAGGCTATAATGGCTGCATTTGATTCTCTTTTTGAGGATGAAGAAAATGAAGAAGATTTAGAAAAAGAAGATGACTTAAAAGATGTAAATACACAAAAATCTGCCAGTGTTGACTTGAATAGTGAAAATCGCATAGAGAGTAAGATGGTTTCGGAAAATGAAAGAAAAGGTGTAAGTGCTTTTTCTGAGCCTGAAATATTTAATTCAAGTAAAGAAATTAATAATATTGGTAATCAAAAGGTTGTTTCAATAGAAAGTTATAAACAAAGCGAAATAGAGAGTGAAACAAATGTTAAAAATACATTATCAAATAATAACAATATTAAACAATTAAATATTGTTCAGTTTGAAAGTTCTGAAGATTTCTCAAAGGATAATGTTCGTGTTGGATTAGGTTCTGACAGTGAGATAATGAGCAAAGTTAAGTCATTTAATGCTAATTTAGTTAAGCAACAATTTACGCAAGATACATTTATAAAGAATAACAATAAGGTGCTTGGTGTGTTATTCCAAACATACATTGTTGTTCAAAGTGATGAAAATGTCTTTGTCATTGACCAACATGCTGCACATGAAAGATTTCTTTATGATAAGTATATGAATGAAATTAGAAATAGAGAAGTTACAGTCCAAGACTTAATTGTCCCTTATACATTAAGTGCTGACAATGATTTAGCTAATTTTTTGGATGCAAATAAAGATGAACTTGAAAAGTTGGGATTTAAAATAACTTTTTGGGGCTCAAATATTTACAAAATTGAAGCCGTGCCAATGATATTGTCAGATATAGATTTAAGCAAATTTATAGAAGATATTTTCCAAAACAAAGTTTATTTAACAAATGTAAATGAGCAATTAAGAGATAAAATAGCCACAAAAGCGTGCAAAAGTGCAGTTAAAGCTGGAATGTCTTTAAGTGAGAGTGAGATTGATAGTATAATGGAAATGATTAAAACTTCAACATCTCCGTTGCTTTGTCCGCACGGCAGACCATATGTTCTTAAAATATCTAGAAAAGACATAGAAAAGTGGTTTAAAAGGATTGTCTAATGATGAATAAAAAGCAAAAATTGTTATGCATTGGCGGTCCGTCTGGCGTTGGCAAAACTGCACTTTCAATAGTCTTAGCAAAAAAGTTTAATGGGGAAATTATTTCTTGCGATTCTATGCAAATATATAAAGGCTTTGATATAGGAACGGCAAAAATTTCAAAGAAAGAAATGGATGGCGTAAAGCACTATATGATTGATGTTTGCGAGCCTAGTCAAAGTTTTAGTGTTAAAGAATATAAGGATGAAGCAATAAGAATTATTTCACAAATTGAAGATGGTGGCAAGTTGCCAATTATGGTTGGTGGAACAGGTTTATATATAAATGCTGTTCTATATGATTATAATTTTAGTAAAGAAAATAAAGATAATGGGTTGCGTGAAAAATATAATAAATTAGCTGAGAAATATGGTAATGCTGTTTTAATTTCGGAATTAAAAATGGCAAATATCAATTTTGATAAAGTGCATTTTAATGATACAAAGCGACTTATTAGACTTTTGGAAACATGTGGACAGTCAAGTTTATGCGAAGATAAGGAAAAAGAATCAAATTTTGATTTCTTTTATGTATGCTTATTTAAAGATAGGGCAGAACTTTATGATGCTCTGGACAAGCGTGTTGATAAAATGTTTTCAAATGGATTAAAAGAAGAAGTTGAAAATCTGTTAAAAATAGGTGTAACTTTTGAATGTCAAGCAATGCAAAGCATAGGATATAAGGAATTTAAGCCATATTTTAGTGGAGAAATAAAAGATTTAAATATAATCAAAGAAACAATTAAGAAAAATACAAGAAATTATGCAAAAAGGCAACTTACTTGGTTTAGGAATAGCAAAGATGTTTTGATGTATGATGTCAGTTGCGGATTTGATGAACTGATAGAAAAGATAGGAGAATGGTTAAAAAAATGAGTTTAAATGATAAAAATATAAATATAGATGAATTGATTGAAAATGCTGAAGAAAAGTTAAAAGGACAGTATAAGAAATTAGAAGAAATTTCTCAATATAATCAAGAAAAAGTTTTAAGAATTTTTAAGGAAAATAGAATTTCAGCAAGGCATTTTGCTGGTACAAATGGCTATGGTTATGATGATATTGGTAGAGATACCTTGAATGTTGTAATGGCTGAAATTGTGGGTGCAGAAAAGGCAATAGTTTCACCTTTTTTAACATGTGGTTCACATGCACTTGCATTGGCTTTGTTTGGCGTTTTAAATAAAGCGGGAATGAAAATGCTTGCAATTACAGGAAAACCTTATGATACACTTGATGAAGTGATTTTTGGTGTAGAAGGTAAAGACATCGCAAGTTTAAAAGATTTAGGTGTTCAATATAATCAAATCGAATTAAATAGCAACGGTAAATTTGATATGGCTAAAATTAAGGAGAAAATTGAAGAAATTCAACCTGACTTGATTTTTATCCAAAGAAGTCGTGGCTATGCTTGGCGTGATGCACTTGATATGGAAGAAATTGGAAATGCAATAAAGGAAATTAGGTCTTACTACAAAAAAGGCGTTGTAATGGTTGACAACAATTATGGCGAGTTCGTAAGTAAATTTGAGCCATGTGCGGTTGGTGCAGATTTGCAAGTGGGGTCTTTGATTAAAAATGCGGGCGGTGGACTTGCTCCAACTGGTGCATATATTGCAGGTAGGGCGGATGTTATTGAAAAAATTTCATTTAGATACACATCTCCTTCACTTCTTTTGGAGGTTGGCTCTTATGCTTATGGGTATCAAAGTTTTTATCAAGGATTGTTTATGGCTCCACACACAACTTGTCAAGCATTAAAAGGTGCTTTATTAATGTCAACTGTGTTTAGGGATTTGGGTTATGATGTTTTGCCTCGTGAAGGCGTAATACCTAAGGATGTTGTAACTTCAGTAGTGCTAAATAATAAGGATAAACTAATAAAATTATGTCAAATTATCCAATCTTGCTCACCTGTTGATAGCTTTGTTTCTCCTGAACCTTGGGATATGCCTGGATACACAAGTCAAATCATTATGGCTGCTGGGACATTTGTTCAAGGTGCTTCAATAGAACTTAGTTGTGATGCACCTATAAAATCACCATACATTTTATATTTGCAAGGTGGATTGACATATGAGCATATAAAATACGCACTTAAAGAATGTGTTAAAGAATTAATTAAATAATTTAAAGTTATAAATAAAAGCAAAATTTTTATGCAATTTTAAATATATTGCTAAATGGTTTGCTTTTTTTGTAAAATTTTGGTACAATTACACTATTGAGGAGTTTACAAGGAAATGTTGACAAAAGTAAAAAGTTTTGGACTTAATGGATTGGAGGGGTATGAAGTTGCTGTTGAAGTTGATATAAGCAGCGGGTTGCCTTCCTACGATGTTGCGGGACTGGGAGATATGGCAGTAAAAGAATCTAAGTTTAGGGTTAAAGGTGCAGTAAGAAATAGTCTTTTTCAGTTTCCCATTGACAAAGTTACGGTAAATTTAGCACCTGCAAATACAAAAAAGGAAGGACCAATTTATGACTTGCCTATTGCAGTAGGAATTTTAGGTTGTCAAGATTTAATTAAAAGAGAAAAATTAGATGAATTTGCTTTTGTCGGTGAATTGTCGCTAGATGGTTCAATTAAAAAAGTAAACGGAATTTTGCCTATTTTAATCACTGCTAGGGATGTGGGCGTTACGAAAGTTATAATTCCTAAAGAAAATGCATTTGAAGCAAGTTATATAGAAGGGATAGAAGTTTATTGCTTTAAGAATATAAGTGATGTTGTCTTATTCCTTAATGGTGAAAAATCAGCACAAAAAATTGAACATAATAGATTTGAAGATGTGAAAAGAACAAATAAATTTGCTGATGATTTTAAATTTGTAAAGGGACAAGCAGTTGCAAAAAGAGCACTTGAAATTTCGGCTGCAGGTGGGCATAATTGTTTAATGTATGGTCCTCCTGGTTCAGGTAAAAGTATGCTTGCAAAATGTTTGCCATCGATTTTGCCTGATTTAACTTTTGATGAAGCGTTAGAAGTTACAAAGATTCATAGCATTGCAGGCGTTTTAGATTCCAGTGTTGGGATAATTACAAATCGTCCTTTTAGAAGTCCGCATCACACAACAACAGTCCCTGCACTTGTTGGTGGTGGAAGAAATGCAAAACCTGGAGAAATTAGTCTTGCTCATAATGGGGTGTTGTTTTTAGATGAATTTCCTGAGTATAAAAGAGAAGCAATAGAAACATTGCGTCAACCGCTTGAAGATTCCAAAGTTACTATATCTAGGGTTCAGCAGACTATTGAATATCCAGCTAATGTGATGTTAATTGCAAGTATGAACCCGTGTCCGTGTGGTTATTATGGACAAGGTCCAAATAAATGCAAATGTACACCATCGCAGATTAATAAATACAGGAATAAATTAAGTGGACCAATTATGGATAGAATAGATATGCATGTTGAAGTTGATGGCGTTCAATATAGAGATTTGGCAAGCACTGAATACGAGGAAACAAGTGAATCTATAAAGCAAAGAGTTGAAAAGGCAAGGGCAATTCAGTTAAAGAGATTTGAAAACGATCCAATATTTTGCAATGCAAAAATGAATAATGAGCAAATTAAAAAATATTGTATTTTAGATGAGGAAAGTCAAGAAATTTTAAAAATGGCTTTTGATATGTTTGAAATGTCTGCTCGTTCATATAATAGGATATTGAAAGTCGCTAGAACTATTGCAGATTTGGAGAATAGTGAAAATATAAAAGTTGAACATATTACAGAAGCATTGCAATATAGAAATTTGGATAAGAAGGAAGAATAACTTGATAAAGTAGATTTGTTTAATTTGTGAAAAAAATTAGAATTGTCAACTTTTGTTGTGAATAAACTGAAAGTGTTAAAGTGGAGAAATGTATGAGGGAATATACAAAAGATGATTATGGCTTTTTGTGGCTTGATTTAGTTGATGATATAACTCTTGTAAAGAAAATAAGAGTTGCCCATATTTTGAAAAATGGTTCAAATATGTGGAATTTAGCTAAGTTTAAAAATGAACTTTTGGATGTATTGGAAGATAGTGAATATAATAAATTAATTTCAAGCTATGATGATAAAAGATTTAATTCGTTTTTAAAGTTGACACTTAGTAAGAATGTTAATTTTATAACTCTAAATAGTCCAGAATATCCTGAAATTTTAAAGAAAACTGCTAATCCACCTTTCATATTGTATTATATTGGCGATTTAGAATTACTTTCAAGTTCTTGTATTGCGATTGTTGGCTCAAGATTGCATTCAAATTATGGGACAGTAGTAACAGAGAAATATGCAAAGGAACTAGCGTTTAACGGATTTACGATTGTAAGCGGTTTAGCAGAAGGAATAGATGCAATCGCTCACAATGCTTGCCTTGATATTAAAGGGAAAACTATTGCAGTTTTGTGTGGCGGTCTTGACAGAATTTACCCTAGCATAAATACGAATTTAGCTAGAAGGATTGTCAAAAGTGGTGGGTTACTTATAAGTGAAAATAGACTAGGCGTTGAACCTCAAAAGTTTTTATTTCCTATTAGGAATAGAATTATAGCAGGATTATCAATTGCTGTAATCTTAACTGAGGCACAAGAAAAGAGTGGAACGAAGCATACAATAAATTATGCAACTGATGCAAATAGGAATATTTATTGTGTTCCTAGCAGTATTTTGAACGAGCGTGGTGTTTATGGTAACCAATTAATAAAGGCGTGTCAAACATTTATGACATTAAGTCCGCAAGATGTTGTGGAAGATTTGGGGTTTAAATACAAGGATAGTCAAGCTTTAAAGCGAAAAGAAATTATAAATGATGTTGATGATGCGGGAAAAGTTCGTAAAATTTTAGAAGGTGTAGAAAGCGTGCATTTTGATGAAATTTTAAAAAAATCGCAAATGGACATAAAAAATTTGAATAGTATGTTGACTAAATTAGAATTAAGTGGCATAATAAAGAAGTTGCCTGGAAATTTTTATATGCTATGTAATTGATTTGTAAGAATTTTTAATGCTATTAAGCGTATAAAAACATTGGCAAATGGTTAAAGTGCTAATTAAATAAAGTGATTAGCATAATAATTAATAGTTGTACGGAGTTAAAATGAAATTAGTTGTAATTGAAGGACCTGGTAAAAGAGATTCAATAAAAAAATATTTGGGTAAGGATTTTGATGTATTTGCAACAAAAGGTCATATAAGAGATTTACCTGCAAAGGGATTGAACATTGATGTAAACGATGGTTTTAAACCGACATATCAGCCAATGCCTGAAAAGAAAGAAGTTATCAAAGAACTTAAAGATTTGGCGAAAAAAGCTGATGCAATTTATTTAGCAACAGACCCAGATAGAGAAGGCGAAGCAATAAGTTGGCATTTGGCAAATATATTAAATTTGGATATGTCAAGCAAGTGTAGAAGTGCATTCAATGAAATTTCTGAAACAGCAGTCAAAGATGCGATTGCTCATCCAAGAGCATTAGATATGGATTTAGTTAATGCACAGCAAGCAAGAAGGATTTTAGATAGACTTGTGGGCTATAAATTGTCTCCTATCATTTCAAAAAAAATTATGCCTAAATTGTCTGCTGGTCGTGTTCAATCAGTTGCGTTAAAGTTGATTGTTGATAGAGAAAGAGAAATTCAAAACTTTGTCCCTGAAGAATATTGGACTGTTAATGCTATATTAGAAAAAGAGAAAATGCCATTTAAGACTTTGCTTGTTCTTAAAAATGGCAAAAAATACACAATTAAGAACGAAGCAGAAATGCAAAAAGTTCTAAGTGAATTAAAAGCAAACGACTTTATTGTTGATGAAGTAAAGAGAGAAGTTAAGCACACAAGGGCAAATCCTCCATTTATTACAAGTGCAATGCAACAAGATGCAGGACAAAAGTTAAAAATGTCGCTAAGCACAATAACTAAAACGGCACAACAATTATATGAGGGTGTGCAAACAAAGACTTATGGCAAAAAAGCACTAATCACATATATAAGAACGGACAGCACAAGAGTAAGCGAAAACGCAAAGAAAATGGCAAAAGACTTTATCGTAGCAAATTTTGGTGAAAAATTCGCTCCAGAAAAATATAATGTTTATACATCAAAAGCATCAGCACAAGAAGGGCACGAAGCAATTAGACCGATTGATATAAACATTAAGCCAGATAGCATTAAAAGTGAACTTACAAATGACCAATATAAATTGTATAAATTAATTTATGATAGATTTTTGGCAAGTCAAATGAGTGATTATATTTATGATAGTTTAGTCGTTGATATAAAAAATGGGGAATATACATTTAGGGTTAGCGGAAACACTCCTATTTTTATGGGTTTCAAAGCAGTCTATAAAAATGAGGAGACTGTTGATGAAACGGAAAGTGGAGATAAATTGCCTAATTTAGTTGTTTCAGACATCTTAAAGTGTAATGATATTTTGTATGAGCAAAAATTTACAAAACCACCTCAAAGATATACCGAACCAACATTTGTTAAATTGATGGAAGCGAAAGGGATAGGTCGTCCAGCAACATATGCACAAACAGTTCAAATTTTATTCACTAGAAATTATTGTGAAAGGGATGGTAAATATTTTGTTCCAACTGAAGTTGGGTGTAAAGTATCAGATTTTTTAAGTGAACATTTTAAAGATATTATGAATGTTAAATTTACAGCTGAAATGGAAGAAGAACTTGACCAAATTTCAAAAGGAAAATTGAATTGGCAACAAGTTATAGCGGATTTTTATGGTGGATTTGAAAAGCAGTTAAAAGATGTAGATGCAAGCATTGAGCCACCTATACAAACAGATATACCTTGCGATAGATGCGGTGCATTTATGGTTATAAGGAATGGTGTGAATGGTAAATTTTTAGCTTGTCCCAATTATCCAACTTGTAAAAATACAAAGAATTTGGATGGCACTGAAAGAGTTAAAGAACCATTGATTGAAGTAGATGAAAAGTGCGAAAAATGTGGTGCTAATCTAGTTAAAAGAAGCGGAAAAAATGGTGATTTTTTGGCTTGCCCAAATTATCCTAAATGCAAATTTACAAAAAGCATTGCAACAAAATCTAGTGTAACGAAACAAGAGCAAGATAAGCAATCAGTTGTTGAATCTAACATTGTTTGCAATAAATGTGGTGCAAAAATGGTTATAAAAAATGGCAGAAATGGAAAATTTTTAGCCTGCCCGAACTTTCCAAAATGCAGAAATACAATGTCTTATAATGAACAAATGGCTGAGGGTGATGTCGCTGTAAACGATTCTGCAAATGTAAATGGTGATAGTGGAAAAGTAAATTAGAATGTAAAGTAAAAGAATAAAAAACAATAGATAAGGGGTTATGTAGTGTTATTATACACTATATTTTGTATATGGATAAAATTGTGAAAGTTATAGGTGCTGGGCTTGCGGGTGTTGAATGTGCACATCAATTAAGTAAAGCGGGCATAAAAGTAAAGCTGTATGAAATGAAACCAAATAAAATGACACCTGCCCATAAAAGTGAAAATTTTGCTGAATTAGTGTGTAGTAATTCATTAAAAACAAAAGAAGTAACAAATGCTTGTGGACTTTTAAAGCAAGAACTTTTAATACTAGGTAGCATTGCTATTGATACAGCATTTAAGTGTACTGTTCCTGCAGGGTCTGCATTGGCTGTTGATAGAGAATTATTTTCAAGCAAATTAACTCAAATTATAAAAGAAGATAAAAATATAGAAATTATAAATAAAGAAGTTTTGCATATTAATGAAGATGAACCAACAATTATAGCAACAGGTCCATTGACAAGTGAAGGTTTAAGCAATGCGTTAAAAAATTTAGTTGGCGAAGATTATTTTTATTTTTATGATGCTGCTGCACCTATTGTTGCAAAAGAAAGTTTAAATTTTGATAAGTGCTTTATTGCTGATAGGTATGGTAAAGGTGATGGTGATTATATAAATTGTGGAATGAATAAAGAACAATATTTGCAATTTGTTAAGGAGTTGGTTGTTGCTGACACTGTTGAGTTAAAAAGTTTTGAGAGTGTAAAAGTTTTTGAAGGGTGTATGCCTATTGAAGTGATGGCAAAACGTGGTGAAGATGCACTAAGGTTTGGTCCATTGAAACCTGTTGGGATTGTAAACCCTAAAACTAATCAAAATTATTATGCAGTTGTGCAGTTAAGAAAAGAAAATGTTGAAGGGACTATGTATAATTTAGTTGGTTTTCAAACTAATTTGAAATTTGGAGAGCAGAAGAGAGTTTTTTCACTTATAAGTGGTTTAGAAAATGCTGAATTTATTAAATATGGAGTTATGCATAGAAATTCATTTGTGAATGCTCCAAAATTATTAAATAAATATTATCAACTTAAAAATTATAGTAATATTTTTATTGCTGGGCAATTAAGCGGTGTCGAGGGCTATGTTGAAAGTGTTGCAAGTGGTTTAATGTGCGCATTAAATATGGCAAGATTTTTGGAGCATAAACCATTTATGGATTTTTCAGCAAACACTGCAATAGGTTCACTAGCGAATTATATTTCTAGTGCAAGTGAAAAGAATTTTCAGCCAATGAATGCAAATTTTGGTATAATTTCACCACTAGAAGAAAAAGTTAAAGATAAAAGTCTAAAATATCAAAAAATTGCTGATAGGGCTTTAAGGGAAATTAAGGATAAAATTACTGTGTTTTAATTTAATTAATAAATATTTGCAATTTGCTTGCCATAAATTTTTGTTTATGTCATAATTAAATGTATATTTGATAAATAAAACTATTTAGGAGTTTATATGAGTAAAGATTTTGAAAGATTATTGAAAGGAACAACCATTGTTGGCGTTAAAAAGAATAATTCTTGTGCTATTGCAGGTGATGGGCAAATTACACTTGGAGAACAAGTGATATGTAAGGCTACTGCTGTGAAAGTGCGTAGGATTTTTGATGACAAGGTTGTAATTGGGTTTGCTGGTTCAGTTGCTGACGCTTTTAGTCTAAGTGAAAAGTTTGAAAAGATGTTAAATAAATTTTCAGGCAATTTAATGCGTAGTGCTGTTGAACTTGCAATGCTATGGAGAGCGGATAAGATGTCTAGGCGTTTAGAGGCGTTTATGATTGTTGCAGATAAAGATAATTTGCTAATGATTAGTGGAATGGGTGATGTTATAGAACCTGAGAACGGGATTTGTGCTATTGGTTCGGGTGGCAATTATGCTCTTGCAGCTGCTAGAGCGCTTGCTTTAAATACGAATTTGGATGCTAAGGATATCGCAAGAAAATCATTAGAAATTGCAAGCGATATTTGTGTGTTTACAAATGGGAACATTGTTGTTGAGGAGGTTTAGAAAATGAGTTTTACGCCTAAGCAAATTTGTGAAGAATTAGATAAGTATATCATTGGGCAAGATAGAGCAAAAAAGGCTGTTGCTATTGCTTTAAGGAATAGATATAGAAGAAGTAGACTAAGTGAGGCTTTGCAAGAAGAAATTACGCCTAAGAACATTATAATGAAAGGACCAACAGGTGTTGGTAAAACAGAAATTGCAAGAAGGCTTGCGAAATTAGTTTCTGCACCATTCGTTAAAGTTGAGGCAACAAAATTTACCGAAGTTGGTTATGTTGGTAGAGATGTTGAGAGTATGGTGAGAGATTTGGTTGAAGTTTCAATTAGAATGGTTAAAGAAGAAAACCGTAAAAAAGTTGAAACAAAGGCTAAAGAAACTGTTGATAAAATTATATTGGATGCTCTTTATGTACAAAGAAAGGCAAGCGGTGAGAGTGAGTTAAGCGGTGATGATTTAAAGAAACAAATTGCAGATGATTATAATGCTGGAAAATGTGAAAAAGAAGTTATTGAAGTTGAACTTGTAGAGGCACCAAAAAATGTTGATATGCTTGGTGGATTAGGTATGGAAATAAGTATAACCGATATGTTTGGTGGTTTAATGCCTTCTAAAAAGCGTCATAGAAAGGTAAGTGTTAAAGAAGCAAGAATGGCACTTATAAATGAAGAAACTGATAAGTTGATTGACCAAGATAATGTAAATGCTGAAGCAATAAGAAGATGCGAGCAAGAAGGAATAATCTTTATTGATGAAATAGATAAGATTGCATCAAACAGTAAAGGTAGTTCAGGACCTGAGGTTTCTAGAGAAGGTGTCCAAAGGGATATTTTGCCTATTGTTGAAGGTTGTACAGTATCAACAAAATATGGAAGTGTTAGAACTGATTATATATTGTTTATTGCTGCGGGTGCTTTCCATGTTTCAAGTATTGAAGATTTGATACCCGAATTGCAAGGAAGATTTCCTATAAGGGTGAATTTGGACAATTTAACTAAAAAGGATTTCCTTAACATTTTAACTCAACCGCAAAACGCTATTGTTAAGCAATATAGCGAATTGTTAAAAGTTGATAAAGTAAATCTAATTTTTGAGGATGATGCACTTGAAAGAATTGCTGAAATAGCAGAAACTGAAAATGAAACAAGTGAAAATATAGGGGCAAGGAGATTGCACACTGTCATTGAGGAATTGCTTGAAGATATATCTTACAATGCTGGAAATAACGAAGCTGAAACAGATGTGAAGATTACAAAAGCATACGTTGATAATATTTTTTCAGGTAATATCAAACAATATGATTTAAGAAAATTTATAATTTAGCGTAGTTAATTGCGAAAATTAAGACTTATAGTAAAAGTAGAAGGAAATAAAATTAATGACAAATGATGATATATTTGCAAGAGAAAAACTTCTTATGAGTGAAAGTCAATTCCATAAAATTAAAAATGCTTGTGTCGCTGTTATAGGAGTTGGTGGAGTAGGTGGTTATGTATGTGAATTGCTTGCTCGTGCAGGTGTGGGAACTTTAATAATTTGTGATTTTGATAGGGTTGATGATTCTAACATTAATAGGCAAATTATTGCACTGACCAGTAATGTAGGTAAATTTAAGGTCGATGAAATAGAGCTAAGATTAAAGTTAGTAAATCCTAATTTAAATCTAATAAAGTTAAATGCTAAAATGGACGAAGATTTGATAAATGAAGTTGATTTTAAAAAGTGCGATTATATTGTAGATGCTATAGATGATATACACAATAAGTTGAAATTAATTGAATTTGCTTATCTAAATGATATTTCTATTGTTTCATCTATGGGTGCGGGAAATAAATTATGTATTCCGCATTATGAAGTTTGCGACATATATAAAACGCAATATGATAAGTTTGCTAAAATCATAAGGCAAAAATGTAAAGAAAAAGGGATAAAGCATTTGGATGTTGTTTATATGAAAACTGATAAGATAATAAAAAACAATTCAAATAAAATTGGTAGCATTTCATACCATCCTTGTGCTTGTGGTGCAGTTCTTGCCAGCTTTGTTATTAATAAATTAATTGATAGTAATTGATTTATTTGATTGTTAAGTGATATGGAAAATATTAAAATTTAAAAAGATATAAAGGGTATAATTATAATGAGTAATGTAAGAGAGATAAATGAAAAAGAATTTGAAGAAATCGTAAAAAATAATAAATTTGTATTTGTTGATTTTTTTGCAACTTGGTGCCCTCCTTGTAAAAGATTGGGACCTGTTTTAGATGATGTAAGCGAAGAAATGGGCGACAAAATTGTTATGGTTAAAATTAATGTAGATGAAAATGAAAATGTTTCTAAGCAATTTGGAATCATAAGCATTCCAACTATGATTATTTTCAAAGATGGAGAGCCTGTAAATAAAGCTGTGGGTTACATTGATTATGAAAAGGTTGTGGATATGATAGAAAAATCTATAAATTAATAAAATTTTAAGAGTCAGTTTATACTGATTTTTTGTTATAGTTATGGATATGTTGCTCAATTAGCAATTATTTTGGACAAATTAATTGTCCTACTTGACACTTTTGGTTATGTGTGATATAATTTAATAGAAAAAATTGAAATGATAGGAAGTTTTTTATGGAAAATCGTAGAGTATATTTTGATAATGCTTCAACAACATATGTAGGAAATGAAGCACTAAGAGAAATGATGCCTGTATTTAGCAATATTTATGGAAATCCAAGCAGTTTGCATTCATTTGGTAGAGATGCCGTAAAACTTGTTGATGAGGCAAGGGACAGAGTCGCAAAGGCGATTGGTGCTAAGTCTAGTGAAATTTATTTTACATCTGGTGGCACTGAGGCGAATAACTTAGCAATTAAAGGGTTGGCTTATGCAAATAGATATAAAGGAAATCATATTATAACATCTTGCATAGAGCATAGCAGTGTTTTAGAGGCTTGTAAACAATTAGAAAAAGAGGGCTTTGAAGTAACATATTTAAAAGTAGATGCACACGGACTTGTTAATTTTGCAGATTTATTGCATTATATTAAAAGTGATACAATTCTTATAAGTATTATGACTGCGAACAATGAAATAGGCACAATTCAACACATGCAAGCGATTGCTGAAACTGCAAAAGAAAAAGGAATAATTTTTCATACGGATGCAGTGCAAGCGGTTGGTTCAATTAGTTTTAATGTTGATGCTATGGGAATTGATGCAATGAGTATAAGCAGTCATAAGATTTATGGTCCAAAGGGTGCAGGTTGTTTATTTGTTAGAGATGGTGTGAAGATACAAAGCATAATTTCTGGCGGAAAACAAGAGAGAGGCGTTAGGGGCGGAACTCAAAATGTACCTGCAATAGTTGGATTTGGTAAAGCGATTGAAGTTGCTGTTAGAGATATGAGCATCAATAATAAGAAAATTAAGTCCTTAAAAGAATATTTTATAAAAGGATTGACTGAAAGTATTGATGATATTTATATTAATGGGCATCAAGCACAAAGGTTGCAAGGTATAGTTAGTGTAAGTTTTGATTGCGTTAATGCGGAAGCGGTTCTAACAATGCTAGATATGCAAGGTATTGCTGTATCAGTTGGAAGTGCTTGTGAAAGTGGCTCTATTGAACCTAGTCATGTGTTGAAGGCTATTGGGCTTGATGATGTTTTAGCAAAGGGAACAATTCGTTTTGCATTTGGAAAGTCAAACACTAAGGAAGAAGTTGATTATTTAATTGAAAAATTGGTGCCAATTATTGAAAAATTAAGGTCAATCAGTCCATTAAGAAAGAAAAAGAGAAAAGAGGATTAAAATTATGTATAGTGATAAAATTATGCAAATATTTGCAAATCCTAAGAATGTAGGTGTAATTAAAGGTGCGGACGGCACAGGAGAGGCAACAAACGAATTTGGTGAAGTTGTTAAAATATTTATAAATGCGGAAGATGGAATAATCAAAGATGCAAAATTTAAGGCGTATGGCAGTGTTGTAATGATAGCAACAGGAAGTGTATTGACATCTATGCTTAAAGGTCAGTTTATTGATAATGCAATAAATATATCAAATAATGATTTAAAAAATGCTTTGGGTGGTGATGTTGAAGAAGAAAAAATGCCAAGTTTAGTTGCGTGCAAAGATGCAATGCTACTTGCGATAAAAAATTATAGAGATAAATTTGAAAGTACTGAACAGTTTTAATGTTGTTTATGGTGTTATAAAAAATTGTCAATGGAATTTGGCAATTTTTTTGTTGGTAATTATTGTTAAGTATTTATGTCGTTTTATTACGCAAACTATTTATGTAAGGAGGATTATACAATGAAAGAGTGTTTAATTATTGGTATGGCTCTTGGATTTTTGGTTGGTGCAGTTCTTGTTCAAGGAAATAAGCAGGTTCAAAATGCTGTTAAACAGGGTAAAGAAATGGTTACAAAGAAAATTCAAGAAATAGCAGGTAATTCTAATCAAAAAGAAGAAAATTAAGTCTTTAAAAGAAAAGGGATTGCAATTATGTAATTCCTTTATATTTAAAACAAAAATTAAATAACATAATTTCAAAAGTTATAAAGTATTAAATTTTGTAAAAATTTAATTTTGAACTATATTTGTAAGCATTTTCATTAATATTGTTTATAAAAATTTATTGCTTTGTTTAAGTGCTTAAAAGTTTTTTAAATAAAAGTTTTTTCAATATATAAAATGAATTAATCAAATTTGTTTGACAAGTTGAGAGATTTAAGATATACTTATATCTATAAGAGTAATCTTAAATAAATAATTAGGTAGTGTATTTAGTTATGCGTATAATGGCTTTAGACCTTGGAGATAGTAGAATAGGAATCGCTTTCAGCGACCCTATGCACATTATCGCCAACGGTTACGAAACTTATTCAAGAAAAAAAACTGATGCGGATTTTGAGCATATAGTTTCTTTGGTTAAAGAGAAAGATGTTGGCGTTGTTGTAATTGGTTTGCCAATAAATATGGACGGAACAATAGGTGAAAGAGTCGATAAGTCAAAAGAATTTGGTGAAAAGTTAAAGACTATGTTGTCTGAAAAAATCAAAATAGATTATATGGATGAACGATTGACAACAGTTTCTGCTGAAAAAATGTTAATTGATGCTGATGTTAGGCGAGATAAACGAAAGACCGTTATAGATAAAATTGCTGCAACTATTATACTTCAAAGTTATTTAGACAAAAAGAGTTTTTAAGGAGAATGTAAAATGAGTGAAAAAGAAAAAATGAATGCTATTGATGCTATATTTGATGAAAATAATACTGAAAATATTGTGCTTTATAATGCAGATGATGAGGCGGTTGAGTTTGAACAAATTGCTATCGTGCCAATTGAGGAAAATGATTATGCGATTTTGAAACCTGTTGTGCCACTAGAAGGTATGAGCGATGACGAGGCAATGGTTTTTGAATTGCAAGAAAATGATGAAGGTGAAAGACAACTTGTTATGGTCCAAGAAGAAGATGTAATTGATAAAGTTTTTGACATATACGAAAAATTATTTGAAGAAGCAAATAAAAATAATTAATAAATAAAAGCAGGTGAGATTTTGCATCTGCTTTTTTGTTAATGGTATAGAGCGGGGGATAACATTATAAAACTTGTGCAATTTTATAATTATATTTAACAAATTTGATTGATTAAAATCTAATATGAAATGATTCATTTATCATTGGTAAAGGTAGATTGCTTTGCATAACAAAAAACACTAGCAAATAGCTAATGCTTTAATGTAGTGGTGGAAGAGGGTGGATTCGAACCACCGAAGACGAAGTCGACAGATTTACAGTCTGTTCCATTTGGCCGCTCTGGAACTCTTCCTTAAAAAATGGAGCTGGTGAACGGAATCGAACCATCAACCTGCTGATTACAAGTCAGCTGCTCTACCATTGAGCCACACCAGCATAATATTCATAAAATGAACATCATTATTATTAAATTTACCAATTACCAATAAACCTTGCCAATAGTGGTGGCTCGAGGCGGAATCGAACCACCGACACGAGGATTTTCAGTCCTCTGCTCTACCGACTGAGCTATCGAGCCAAAACAAAGTAAACTTTATGTATTAACTATATAATGTTAAACTTTATTCAGGCAAAAACTACTTTTGCACTCACTTTAAATAAATATTAATAAGCAAATATCAATATTATTGGCGACCCGAAAGGGGCTCGAACCCTCGACCTCTAGCGTGACAGGCTAGCGCTCTAACCAACTGAGCTACCGGGCCAAATAAAATTTAAAGTGGTGGACCTTCAGGGACTCGAACCCCGCACCAACCGGTTATGAGCCGGTTGCTCTAACCAACTGAGCTAAAGGTCCAAAGTAATTTTAGTGGTCGGGGTGAAGAGACTCGAACTCCCAACCCTATGGTCCCAAACCATATGCGCTACCACTTGCGCTACACCCCGTTAAAAACTATAACACTCACTTCAAGTGATAATATTATTGTACTATAAATTTTGATTATTGTCAACTGTTTTTAGAAATTTTTTTAACTTTTTTCAATTTTTTCTAATTAATTTTAAAATCAAAAATTATTGTTAGCACAGCAATATTGATATAATAACATAAATTTATTATAAAGTAAAGCATTTTAGAATAAAATTTAAATTTTTTATGAATTGCCATTTTTATAAATATTTAACTTATTTCTTTGTGTTTTTAAAATTAATTTCGAGTGTATAGTATTATGAAAATTTAATATCTTTATCAAAATGAAAACATTACTCATATATTTTTATATATGGCGATTTTTGAAATTAATAAAAGAAATTTAATTTATAACATATCTAAAATAAGGGAAAATTTGAGTAAAGGTGTTAAGTTTTGTGCTATGATGAAAGCGGATGCGTATGGACATGGTGCTAAAATTGTTAGCAAGATAATCGAACCTTATATAGATTATTTTGGTGTTGCGACAGTTGATGAGGGCATTGAATTAAGGCGAAATGGTTGCGTTAAACCTATTTTATGTGTTGGCAAAGTTTTTGAATTTGATTATAAAAAGGCATCTTTTTATGATATTGAAATAATGATTGATGATTATGCTGATTTGCAAATGATTAATAAATTGCATTTATCAATAGGAGTGCATTTAAAAATTGATTTAGGGATGCATAGATTGGGTTTCATTGTTGAAAATCAATTTAGAAAATCTATTAGATTTGTAAAATTGCATAAAAATATAAAACTTGTTGGAGTGTTTTCGCATTTTGCAGAATGTGGTGAAAGTTTCTATAATGAAAAGCAAAAGCAGTTTAACAATTACTTGAAAATGTCTGGTGGGTTTAAAAATAAAGTTATTAAACATATTTCAAATTCTTTAGCTTGTGAACATAAGGCATTGCAATACGATATGGTTCGAGTTGGATTATCAATGTATGGGTATGGCGAAAGTGGATTAAAAAAAGTGCTTAGGATAAAATCTAAAATTATTTCATTACGAAATGTTAAAGCGGGGGAGTGTGTTGGATATGATGGTACTTATAAATGCGAAAATGATAGTATTATAGCAACTATATTTTTGGGTTATTATGATGGGGTGAATAGAAAATTGTCAAATCAGTGTTATGTGAAAATAAAAAGCAGACAATATCCTATTGTTGGAAACATATGTATGGATATGTTTATGGTAAAAGTTGATGGCTCTGTTTGCGTAGGAGATGAAGTTATTGTTTGTGATAATGCGGATTATTGGGCTTCTTTAATTGGAACAATTCCTTATGAAGTTCTAACAAGTCTCAAAAGTCATAGGATGCAAATTGAAGTTGTTGAATAATGAATATTTATCTAATGCTTTAATGGATTTAAATAATTTGATTAAATTAAAATTTTTTAATTATAATTGCTTAATTTTTGCGAATATGTTAAAATGGCTATATGGAAAAGAGCGAAATTGTTTTTAAAGGTTTGAAATCATTGTATCCAAATGCTGAATGCGAATTAGAGTATAAAGATGCGTATTCACTTTTAATTGCAGTTATATTATCGGCACAATGCACAGATAAAAGGGTTAATCAAGTAATGCCTATATTGTTAAGAAGATTTCCAACAGTTTACGATTTGGCAAATGCTGAAAGTGGAGAAGTTGAAGATATCATTCGTTCTTGTGGATTTTATAAGAATAAAACAAAAAGCATAATTGAATGCAGTAAGGATATAGTTGAAAAATACAATGGTGAAGTGCCAAATAGTTTAGATGCGTTAATTAAACTTAGGGGCGTAGGTAGGAAAACTGCAAATGTTGTTTTATCAACAGTTTTTAAGACTCCAACCATTGCTGTGGATACGCATGTATTTAGGGTCGCAAATCGTTTAGGCTTAGTTAAAGCTGATAATGTAGAAGACTGCGAAAAACAACTAATGAAAGTTTTACCAAAAGAAAGATGGTCGGAAATGCATCAAATGCTGGTTCTTTTTGGTAGATACATGTGTAAAGCAATAAAACCAAAATGCATTGAATGTCCATTGAAAGATAGTTGTGATAAATACAATAGTGAAATTTCGGTTAAGTGACGTGGATTGTTGAATTTTAAGTTATTATACAACAATCCACTTATCATTTTGAGCAAAATTTAATAATTTACAAAGGAGATAATGTATAGTAGACATGCAAAGTCAAATGGATTGGAAAACTTTTTTGGATGAAGAAAGGGTGAAAGAGTATTATATAAAATTAAAAAACAGTGTTATGGAAGATTCAAAGAGCCATAATGTTTTTCCTCCTAAAAATCAAATTTATAACGCATTTAAATTAACTCCGCTTAATGAAGTTAAGGTGGTGATAATTGGGCAAGACCCATATCACGAAAAAGGTCAAGCACATGGGCTTGCTTTTTCGGTTTGCGATGGGGTGAAATTACCGCCTAGTTTGAAAAATATTTATAAGGAAATTGAAAGCGAGTATGGTTATAAAATGAGTGATTGTGGTAACCTAACAAAATGGGCTAAGCAAGGAGTCTTATTGCTTAATTCATCATTGACTGTCAATGAGGGAATGCCTGCAAGTCATAGGGGATATGGTTGGGAGACTTTTACAAGTGCGGTTGTTAAATTGATTAATGACAATCTATCTAATGTAGTTTTTCTTTTATGGGGTAGGCATGCACAAGAATATGAAAATATGATTGATAAGCAAAAACATTTTGTTTTAAAAACAACACATCCAAGCCCTTTTTCTGTGAAATATGGCTTTGAAGGTTGTGGACATTTCAAAAAAACTAATGACATTTTAAGAAGCTTAGGGAAAGAAGAAATAGATTGGCAAATTTAAATTATGCACTTTATAAATCAATTTATATAATTTAATTTTAGCGTAAAAGGTTAGTTTATAGTACAAATTTTTTAAAAAATTAGGATTATTTAAGGTAAAATAAAAAAATAATCCTTTTTTTGATAAAATTTTTTGATTATTTTTTTGTCATAAATTTGGCTATATCTTTTATTTTTTCAAGGTTATAAAGAATTAATAGAGCATTTGTTTTAAGAAAAAGTGGTCAAAAGTGGTTGAAAGTGGTTAAAAAATGTTGTATAATATTTTTAGAAAAATAAGATAGTGAAAATATGTCCAAAAGGAGGGAGTATGTTACTTGGTGAATATCATCATCAACTAGATGAAAAAAATAGACTAAGAATTCCTGCCAAGTTACGAAACCAACTTGGAAGTGGTTATATAATAATGAAAGGGTCTAGCAATTCTTTGTTTGTATATTCCAGTGATGAAATGGAAAATCTTATGAATGAGAAATTGAAGTCTGTGCCACTTAGTGATGTAAAAGCACAAAAATCAATTAGAATGTTGTTTTCATCTGCATTTGTTGTTGAGGAAGATGCTCAAGGTAGATTTATTTTGCCACAAAATTTGCGAGAATTCGCTGGCATAAAAAAGAATGTCGTAAGCATTGGTGTGGGAAATAGAATAGAGCTTTGGGATGAAGATAAATGGAAAGAGTATAATGATAACGAAGATTTTGATACTATATTAGGAGATTTAAGTCAATATGGAGTTTAGTCATTTTCCTGTTATGCTAAATGAATGCATTGAAGGATTGAATATAAAAGATAACGGCATATATGTGGATGGCACTTTGGGCGGAGCAGGACATAGCAGTGAAATTTTAAAAAGATTAAAGAATGGAAAATTGATTGCTATTGATAAGGATTTGGATGCCATTGAAAGCAGTAGCAAGAAACTAAGTGAAATTTCAAGCAACTTTAAGATTGTTCATAATGATTTTAAAAACTTTGCTAAGATTATGGATGAATTAGGAATTGATAAAGTTGATGGAATTTTACTTGATTTAGGGGTGTCATCTTATCAATTAGATAATGCGGAAAGAGGCTTTTCATATATTAATGATGGATGTTTGGATATGCGGATGAATAAAGAGCAAGAGTTATCTGCATACGATGTTGTTAATGGTTATGCTTGTGAAGATTTAGCACGAATTATATGGGAATATGGTGATGAAAGATTTTCAAGAAAAATAGCATCAAATATTATAAGACATAGAGAAAAGGAACCAATTAAAACGACAAAGCAACTTGTTGAAATAATTGAAGAAGTTTATCCTTCTAAAATTAAAAACAGGGGTGGAAGTGTAGCAAAAAAGACTTTTCAAGCAATAAGAATTGAAGTTAATGGAGAACTAAATAGGCTTAAAGAAACTTTATGTGATATGGTGGATAGGTTAAATGTCGGCGGGAGAATATGTGTTATAACTTTCCATTCTTTAGAAGATAGAATTGTTAAGCATACATTTAAAGATTTAAGCTTAGACTGCATATGTCCACCAAGTGCGATTATATGTGTATGTAATCATAGAGCAAAAGTTAAATTAGTTACTAGAAAGGCAATGTTGCCAACAGAAGAAGAAATAGAAACTAACAAAAGAAGTCATAGTGCTAAATTGAGAATAGTGGAAAGGATTTAGACTAAAAAAATAATTTATAAGTAATAAAAAAGTAATAAAATTAATGATGGAGGAATATATTATATGGAGCAAATGAGAAATATTGTTGGGACAAATGTTAGCAATGAATATGCAACAAATGTCGGTTATGGTTATGGCTACGAAAATAGACCAAGGACATCTTCAATTTATAATAATCAAACTAGCATAAATGCGAGAAATGCAAATGTGGCGAAATCAAAAACGAATGTTTTGGGTAAAGTTAGAATTATTTGCTTCTTTTCGGTTTTGAGTTTACTAATGTTCTTATTCATTTATAATTTTATTGCTATGTCAAATTTAAGTGCTAGCATATCATCTCTTGAAGGGACGATAGGTAGTGAGCAAGCACAAATTAATGACTTAAAGGCACAAATTAAAGGACTATCAAGTGAAAGTTCAATAATTGAACGTGCGAAAGATGCTGGTTTTAGTGCTGATGCAAAAGTAAATGATGATATATTGATTGTTGATGTCCCAAAAGTTGAGTTAAAAGAAGTTTCAGAGCAAACAAATTGGTTTAATGAGTTTTGCAAATTTGTTTCTTCTATTTTTGGAGGTTAGGCAATTGAAAGAAGGTTTAAGTCGTTATTCAATTGGTTTTTTACAAAAGAGGTTATTAGTGTTAAGTATGCTAATAACTTTTTTGTTTGTCGTAATTGTTTTTAGATTAGGATTTATTCAACTTATTGATGGCTCGTGGTTGCAGGCAAAAGCTGTTGACCAATGGACTAGGGATGTCCCATTAAAAGCAAAACGTGGGTCTGTGTTTGATAGAAATGGCAGTGCGATTGCAATAAGCTCTTCAAGTTATGATGTTTATGTTAGAGCAAGAAATGTGGATGATGCAGTTGCGGTTAGCAATGCATTAAGTCAAATTTTAAATTTAGACTTTGAAAAAGTTTATGCAAAAGTTGTTAATCGTGGAGTTTCAGAGTCTTTAATTAAAATGCAAGCACAAGAAAATGAAGTCAATCAAATAAAGGCATTAAATTTAAAAGGTGTTGTTTTAAGTCAAAATAATATAAGGAATTATCCTTATGGAGATTTATTTTCACAAGTCTTAGGCTTTACAACTATTGATGGAGTGGGGCAGTCAGGAATTGAAGCGTATTATAATGAAATGCTAACTGGCATAAATGGCGTGCTTTTGACACAAGCGGATGTTCAGGGTATAGAATTAGATAACACACTAGATTATTATTTGCCATCAACCCCAGGACTTAATATAACAACTACATTAGATTCTAAAATTCAAATGCTTTTGGAAGATGCTATGAAAAAAGCGTTAGAAGAACAAAAAGCAACAAAGGTTACGGGAATTGTTATGAATCCAAACACGGGCGAAATTTTAGCAATGGGAAGCAAACCCTCTTTTGATTTAAATAACATTCCAAGGGATGATATATCAAATTTAATGGCAATGGCAAAAAATATGGCAGTAGTGGACATATATGAACCTGGCTCAACTTTTAAGATAATCACAAGTGCGTGTGCTTTAAGTGAAGGCGTTGTGAAAACGACTGACCCATTTTATGACCCTGGCTACCGTGTTGTTGACGGAGATAAAATAAAGTGTTGGAAATCAGTTGGACACGGTCAACAAACATTCACGGATGGCTTTTGCAATTCTTGCAACAGTGTTTTTATTGATTTGGCACTAAGAATGGGTATAGACAATTTTTACGCAATGCTAGAAAAATTTGGCATTGGGCAAAAAACGGGTATAGATTTTTATGGCGAAAGTGGCGGTATAATGATGGATAAAAATGTTGCAAAAAAAGTGGATTTGGCAAGAATGGGATTTGGCCAAGCGATTGCTGTAACACCAATTCAATTAATTACAGCATTATCCGCAACTGTCAATGGTGGTAATTTAATGACGCCATATTTAGCAAAAAGTATAACGGATTGCAACGGCAAAACGGTTTATATGGCTAATAATAAGAAAGTCCGCAATGTTATTAGTGAAGATGTCAGTGCTACAATAAGAATGTTTTTGGAAGAAGCAGTTTCACGACCTATGGGTAAAAATACATTTATTCCTAATTATTGTGTTGGTGGGAAAACGGGAACAACGCAAAAATATGTGGATGGCAAAATTGCAGGCATTTATATCGCTTCATTTTTTGGAGCATTCCCTTGTGATAAGCCGGATTATGTAATTTTATTTATTGTTGATGAACCTACAGCGGGTTCTTATTATGGAAGTATTGCTGCATCTCCTTACGCAAAAGAAGTAATTAAAGGTATCATTGATTATAAAGGATATCTACCAATTAGTGATAATGTTGATGTTGAAGAGACAACAGTTGAAATGCCTAATTTAGTTGGACAAAGTTTAGCAAAGGCAGTGCAGACTTTAATTAAACTAAATCTTCAATATGAAATAAGTGGGGATGGTGATTTTATAGTTAGTCAATTCCCTAATGCTGGCACAATTTTAAATGTTGGTAATGTTGTTCAATTAAATACATAAATTTTAAATAAGTGAGGGGAAGAGTTAGATGTTACTTTCAAAATTGCTAAGCAATGTAGAAAATGTTGAATATAAAAACTTTAAGGATATTGATATTTTATCAATTTGTGACAATACAAAAGAAGTTAAAGCAGGTGCATTGTTTTGTTGTGTTGTTGGAGAAAAATATGATGCACATAATTATGTTAAAGTGATAGCGGAGTATGGTTGTAAAGCTTTTTTAGTTGAATATTTTATAAATGGACTAGGCGATGACATAATTCAAATAAAGGTAGATTCAGTGCGAAAACAAATGTGTAAAGTTGCATCAAATTTTTATGATAATCCTGCTAAAAAAATGGATTTAATTGGCGTTACAGGCACGAATGGCAAGACATCTATAACTTTTATATTGAAAAATGCATTTGAAAAATTAAAGTTAAAAGTGGGAGTGATTGGAACTACAGGTTATTACATTGGTAATGCAAAATATGAAACTAAATTAACAACGCCAGATGTTTTAGATTTATATAAAATTTTTAATCAAATGGTTGCGGAGGGTGTTGAAGTTGTTGTTATGGAAGTGTCCGCACATTCAGTTTATTTTGATAAAATATACGGCTTAAAGTTTAAAATAGGAATATTTACAAATTTAACACAAGACCATTTAGATTTTTTTGAAACAATGACTAATTATGGAAATTATAAATTCAAATTTTTAAATGAATATTGCGAGAATGTAGTTATAAATGCAGATGATGAATTTATAAAGAAGCTTAAATTTAACAATAAAATCAAATCTTATGCAATAAAAAATCTTGCATATTTAAAGGCTGAAAATGTAAAAATATTAATGAATAAAATAGAATTTGATGCAATGATTAATAAAGAAGAAAATGTCCACTTTACATATCCAAATGGTGGGGTGCATAACCTATATAATGTGCTTGCATCATTGCTGACCTTGAAAGTGTATGGCATAAAATTAAAAAGGCTAACAAAAATTATTGCTAAAACACCACAAATCTTAGGTCGGTTGGACTATATAAAAGTACATCAATATTTTGTGTGTATTGACTATGCTCATACACCAGATGCATTAAATAATGTGCTTTCAACTGTTAGGCCTTTTACAGATGATTTAATTGTTGTTTTTGGTAGCAGTGGAAATCGTGATAGTTTAAAAAGAGAAGAAATGGGAACAATTGTAAGTAAATATGCAGATTATATAATTTTAACATCTGATAATCCAAGGTATGAAAAGGAAACTGACATTTTAAACGATTTATCAAAATCAATAAAAGTGCCATTTGTTATTGAAAGTGATAGGGCGAAGGCAATTAAGTATGCGAACGAAATTGCTAAGTCTGGAAGCATTATAGTAATTTGTGGTAAGGGTGTGGAGACATATCAAGACATAAATGCAATAAAAGTTGCGTATAGTGATTATGATGAAGTTAAAAAGTATATTTAATTTAATTTTGTTTAAACAGTAAAGCGTTAAAAAAATTTATTTCATCTATATAAAAATGGAGATAAAAAGGAAATATGAAAATTTGGTTACTTGCGTTGATATGCTCATTTGTAATTGCACTATTAATAGCTATACCTACAATTAAATATTTAAGAAAGAAAAAACTTGGGCAAAATATTTTAGAATATGTTGAACTGCACACTTCAAAGCAGGGAACGCCCACAATGGGTGGGGTAATCTTTTTAACTGCTTTGTCTATTGTCGCAATAATTTTTTATAATGAAAATTCATTTTTAATGTTAATGACACTGCTTGTAACGTTGGGTTATGGTTTTGTTGGATTTTTAGATGATTTTATTAAATTAAAGTTCAATAGAAATTTGGGATTGACTCCTATTCAAAAGATTTTAGGACAAGGCGGACTAGCGTTAATTGTTGCATTGTTCTGCTATTATTCGCCACTTGTACCAAATTCAATAATTGTTCCTTTTAGTTTTTACGAAATTGATATAGGTTGGTGGATTATTCCTATTGTGTTCTTTTTGTATTTAGCAGTTACAAATGCTGTAAATTTAACGGATGGGCTAGATGGGCTTGCTGGCTCTGTTTCAACGGTTTGCATAGGTGCTTTTGCTGTTTTTATGATAATGTATTCCAATTTTGTTTACAATTTGGGTGCAAGTGCTGTTCAAGTGGGTGAATTAAATTCATTAATAACTTTAAGTTTCGCTTTTGTTGGGGCGTTGCTGGCGTTCTTAATTTTTAATTCTTATAAAGCTAAAATTTTTATGGGAGATGTGGGCTCTCTTGCCGTAGGTGGGTTCATAAATTCTATTGCCGTATTTAGTGGGCTTTATTTATATTTACCTTTTATTTGTTTAATGTTTGTTATAACAACTGTTTCAGTAATTTTGCAAGTCGCTTATTACAAAAAAACAAAAAAGCGCATTTTGCTTATGGCTCCATTACATCATCATTTTGAGAAAAAAGGTTTTAATGAGACAAAGATTGTTGTATGCTACACAATTATAAGCATAATTGTAAGTGTAATTTGCATATATTTTAGCATAAAGTAATTTAATGGAGTGAGTTATGCTTAGATTAAAAAATAAAAATATTCTTATTTATGGTTTATCAAGAACGGGACAGGCTCTGCTTGACTTTCTAAAAAGTAAGAAATGTAAAGTTTTTGTATATGATGATATATTTTCAAGTGGTGATTCTCAAAAAATAGGTGAAAGTTATGAAATTATAAATAAATATAATGCAATTTATTTTGAAGAGAATAAGATTGATTTAAAAAAATTTGATATGATTATTGTTAGCCCTGGAGTGCCTTTAAATAGCGAATTGCTTATAAAGGCAAAATTACATAAAATATTAGTATTGGGTGAAATTGAATTTGCTTATCGTTTTTGCAAGTCAAAAAATATAATTGCAATCACTGGCACAAATGGAAAAACTACAACAACTTCATTGGTTCACCATATCATTAAATCTGAAAAAATATGCTATATAGGGGGGAACGTTGGAATACCTTTTATATCATTTGTTGAAAGAGTGAATAAAGATGATGTTGTAGTTTTAGAATTAAGTAGCTTTCAATTAGAATCAATAATTAAATTTAGACCTAAAATTAGTTGCATATTAAACTTGCATCCTGATCACTTAAACCGATATGAAAATGTGTTGCAATATTATAAATCAAAATTAAATATTGCAAAAAATCAAAAGCGAAACGATGTATGTGTTTTAAATTTTGATGATATTAATTTTAAAGAAATAAACTTTGAAAGTAAAGCGAAAAAACTTTGGTTTAGTTTGGAAAAAGAAAATGTTGATGCTTTTACTTATTATAAATCATTTTTAGTTAAAAATAATAACAAATTAAACAATGCAAATGTTGTGGCAAAATTTGAAGATGTACGCTTAGTTGGCAATCATAATCATTTAAATATATTGGCATCAATTTTAATTTGTGAACAAATAGAAATATCATATGAAAATATTTTTGAATCTCTTAAAACTTTTAAACCCGTAGAGCATAGATTGGAATTTGTTAAAAATATTGATGGTGTGCAATATTATAATGATAGCAAAGCCACAAACATTGATGCTACACTAAATGCATTAACTGCTTTTAAAAATGATAGAGTACATTTGATTCTTGGGGGCAGTGATAAGGGAGAAGATTTTACTGAACTATTTAAAAATTTAAATGAAAATATAAATTGCTATTTTTGTGGTGAGGTTAATCAAAAGTTAATTAGTGGTGCAATAAATGTTGGATATCATAATTATAAAACACACAATAGGTTGATAGATGCTATAAATTCAGCAAAAGAAAATGCTTGTGCTGGCGATGTGATTTTATTAAGCCCTGCCTGCGCTAGTTTTGATGAATTTAGGAATTATGAAGAGAGGGGAAAATATTTTAAAAGTTGGGTAAATAATGAAAATTGATGCTAAGAAAAAAAATATAAATCAAAGGCTAAATTTAAAAATGAAATATAAATTATATCCAAATATGTTGCCTAACAGTGCTAATGCATTAAGCTTAAAAATTTTTATTATTGTTTTAATTTTATCAATTTTCGGGTGCTTAATGGTTTATAGTGCAAGTTCATATTCTGCATTAAATAACTATAATAATGAATATCATTTTTTAATTAAGCAAATTATTGGTGTTGTTTTAGGAATTGTTGCATTAATTTGTACATATAAAATTGATTACCATATATATATGAAATATAAATGGGTTGCGTGTGCTTTGTCCTTTATATTCCTAATTTTAGTGTTTATCCCTGGAATTGGTGTTTCAAATTATGGTGCAAATAGGTGGATTGGGCTTCCAGGATTTACTATTCAAGGAAGCGAGATTGCAAAATTTGGATTTATAATATTTTGTGCTTGTGTTTTATGCGGGAAAAATTTTGATGCACATAAATTTAAGTCATATTTGCCAATTTTAATTGTTGGACTTGCAATGTGTGTGCTTATAATGTTGGAACCAAATATGAGCATAACAATGTGTGTGGGAATTGTTATGTTGATTATGCTTTTTGTTGGTGGTATGAAATCAAAGCATTTGACTGCACTTGCTGTGCCAGCTTTAGCAGTTGTGCCTTTTCTTATCATTTTAGAACCATATAGATTGAAAAGGCTTTTTGCTTTCATTGACCCTTGGGCATCTCCACAAGGCGAAGGGTTTCAACTTATTCAATCGCTTTATTCGTTAGGAAGTGGAGGATGGTTTGGCGTTGGATTGTTTAATTCGAGACAAAAGTTTCAATTTTTGCCGTTTTCAGAAAGTGATTTTATATTTTCAATAATTGGTGAAGAGTTCGGCTTTTTGGGGGCATTAATTTTAATTGCTGTTTTTGTTATACTGATAGCATTGATTATAAAAGTTGCAATAAGGGCAAAAGATAGGTTTGGATGTCTTTTGAGTGTTGGTGTTGCTTCTGTGCTTGGTGTGCAAGTTTTAATTAATTTAGCGGTTGTTACGGGGAGTATTCCACCAACAGGCGTGCCTTTACCCCTTATAAGTGCTGGGAGTAGCAGTTTAATTGTGTTTTTTGCGTCAATTGGAATAGTCCTTAATATTTGTAAGCAATCAACAAATCAAAATAAAAATTTTAAAAGCATAAAATTGCAACAAATAAAAATGTGAAAAAACAATAAATTAATAGATTTTAAACATTTTATAAAGGTCTTTTATAAGGCTTTTATTTTTGTATGCTAATTTTTTGTGCTAAATTTATTAGCGATAATTATAAACAAATTTATGAAAATAATGTGCAATTTTACTTGAAAATATTTTCTAAATTTGATATAATAAAATCTATGAGTATCGAATTAAATGAAGAACAAAAGCAAGCAATGCTTGCAACGGAAGGTGCAATCCTTGTAACTGCTGGTGCTGGCAGTGGAAAGACAAGACTATTAACGCAAAGAATAGCATATTTGATGCAGGAAAAGGGTGTAGATGGCTATAATATTTTAGCAATCACGTTCACAAACAAGGCTGCAAGAGAAATGAAAGAGCGTGTTGAGAATATTGTGGGTGGTCTATCTCGAATTTGGGTATCAACCATTCACTCTATGTGTGCAACAATGTTAAGGCGTGATATAGAGAAATTGAATTCGCATTTTAATTCTAATTTTACGATATATGGACCAGATGACACTGCTAAGATTTTGAAAATGGCTATAACTGGCAAGCAAGCAGGGAAAGGAAAGTTGAATGCAAAAGAAATGGCAACTGTTGGAGAAAATAGCGTAAAAGAAGATAAAAATGAAGCTAGTGAAGAACAGGCAGAAAAAGATGATGGTTTTATAAAACAAGTAATTTATCATATGAGCGTAATAAAAAATGCGAACATCCCTTATGATGAATATGAAAAGGAAAATTCTTTTATTAAAGATATAGATAAAATCATTTTAACAATAAAAAAATATCAACAAATTTTAGAAGAAAGTAATGCGTTGGATTTTGATGACTTGCTTGTATTCACTGAAAATTTGTTAAAGAAAGTTGATTCTGTTAGAGATTATTATGCGGATAGATTTCGCTATATTTTAGTCGATGAGTTTCAAGATACAAATGTTGTGCAATATAATATAATAAAATTGCTTTCAAGCAAAAATAAGAACATTTTTGTTGTTGGAGATGAGGACCAGTGCATTTATGGATGGCGTGGAGCAAACATTAAGAATATTCAAAACTTTATGAAAGATTATGAAAATTTTAAACTTTTTAAATTGGAGCAGAATTATCGTAGTACGAAAAATATTCTAGATTTGGCGAATAAACTGATAAGTCAAAATACTGATAGGATTCCAAAAGTGTTAAAGAGTAACAAAGACTTGGGGAGTTCGGTTATTTATAGGAATTTTGCAACTGATAAGCAAGAGGCAGAATATGTTGCACAGACAATTTATAGTTTGCATCAAAGTGGTGTGGAATACAAGGATATTGCAGTTTTAATGAGATTGAACTCGCTTTCAAGATTGTTTGAGGAAAAGTTTTTATCATACAACATTCCGCACGCAGTGTTTGGTGGCTTTAAATTCTTTGATCGTTTGGAAGTTAAAAATGCAGTAAGCTATTTAAGAGTTATAGCAAACCCAAATGATATTTCATCTTTTAATAGGATTATTAATTATCCTAAGCGTGGGATAGGGGAGGCAACTGTTGACAAAATTATCGATGCTTGCAGTTTCTATAACTTAAACATTATTGAAATGTGTGAAAATGCCGATTTGATTGGTACAATTAATAATGGAATGCGACAAAAATTAAAAGATTTCTATGCTATCATAAAAGATATTAAAGAGTTTGTAAGTGAAAATGGTGTAAGCGAAGGAATACGATTTTTAATTACAAGAGCAGGCATAAGAGAACTTTATAGTGATAAGAGCGAAGAAAGTCGCAATAGACGAATGAATTTAGATAGTTTAATTCAATCAGCACAGGATTTTGAAGAAAATGCTGAAAATGCAACACTAACCAGTTATTTGGAAAATATAACTTTGGTAAATGAAGCGGTTACAGATGAGGATGATGATAAAGTAACTATTGCAAGTGTGCATGGAGTTAAAGGACTAGAATACAAAGTTGTCTTTATTATAGGTGCGGAACAAAAAGTTTTCCCAATAATGAGAGACGGCATTTTGGATGAAGAAGAAAGAAGGCTAATGTATGTGGCTATTACAAGAGCCAAAGAGCAACTTTATATAACAAGTTCAACTACAAGATTTTTGTATGGGCATTATGAATATATGACTCCTTCAATGTTTTTAAAAGAAATGGGCTTTATCACGGAGAAGAGTTATGAAGCTATTGATTCCGCAGTTAAAGAGAATACATATGGGGTCAATAAAAATGCTTATGATGATAATATTAAAGATTATAGAGAAGATAAACCTGCATATGGAGTTAGAAAAGGTGTATCTCAATCTTTAAGTGATTTTAATAAAAGGACAAAGACTTATCAATCTACAAATAATAATTCATCTTCTGGGAAATATAAGGAAGGTTTTGATGTTGGTAAGAAAGTTAATCATAGTCATTATGGAATTGGAAAAATTGTCGCAGTTAGTGGCAAGGGTGATGCAACTATGGTCACAGTTCAATTTGATGTGGTCGGTAAAAAAGAGTTGCTTTTAGCTTTTGCTCCTTTAACTTTGGTTGAATAGTTATTCTTTATTAAAAATTATATTATACGAAGTTGGGAGAGCGAGAAAACTTGCTTTCTCATTTGACCGACAAGCATAATTCAAATTGTGTCGCTAAAAGGTTAATTTTAGAGCAAATTTGTTTAATTTGCATAAATTTTTAAACACCTTTAAAAATTTACGACACATAATTTATATTATGTTGCAAATAAAAAATAAATTTAAATTACTGATTAAATTGCGTTTAAATTCAGATTTTAATTAGTGAGTTTTTAGTGGGGTTTTAGGTGGATATGACGGAAAAACAAAAAAATGAAATGCGTTCACTTGTTGATGAATTAAATAAGCATAGTTATAATTATTATGTTTTGGATAATCCAACGATTTCGGATGCTGAATATGATGTTCTATACGACAAACTTGTTGCAATGGAAAAAGAGTTTAATTTTGTACTTGATGACTCTCCAACAAGGCGTGTTGGTGGCGAAGTTTTAAGTGGGTTTAAAAAATTTAAGCATAAAGTTAAACTTTACAGTTTGGATAAGGTAAACAATAAAGGTGATTTAAAAAAATGGATTGATGATATAAAATCAAGTTATAAAAATGTAAGATTTTCAGTTGAGTATAAATTTGATGGTCTTAATCTTTGTCTTTATTACAATAATGGGAAATTGCAAAATGCCGTAACTCGTGGTGACGGGCTAGAAGGAGAAGATGTTACAGCACAAGTTATGACTGTTCGCTCTATTCCACTTTCGGTTTCATATAAAGGTGAATTTGTTGTTCAGGGCGAGGGGGTTATATACCAGAGTGATTTAGATAAATATAATGAAACATCTAACGACGCTTTAAAAAATGTTAGAAATGCGGTTGCTGGAGCAATTAGAAACCTTGACCCAAAAGAAACGGCAAAAAGGAATATTCATATATTTTTCTATGCTATACCATATATAGCGGAAAAAGATTATATAAATACGCAATATGATGTAGAAGAATTTTTGCACCAAAATGGTTTTAAAAATATAAGAGCAACGTATTTAGATGATTTTGAAAAAATTGAAAAACGAATTGATGAAATTGATGAGATTAAACATTCTTTAGATTTTCAAATTGATGGGGCAGTAATTAAGGTTGATGATTATAATGTAAGAAATGAACTTGGAGAAACAATAAAGCATCCTAAATGGGCATTAGCTTACAAATTTGAAGCCGAAGAAAAAAGTGCAAATTTAACTGGAATTGAATGGCAAGTTGGTAAATTTGGAAAGATTACACCTATTGCAATTTTAGAGCCTGTTCAACTTGCAGGTGCTATGATTTCAAGAGCAACGCTTAATAATGTCAACGATATTAAAAGAAAACAGGTTCAATGTCCGTGTCGTGTGTTTGTTAGGAGGAGTAACGAAGTTATACCTGAAATTTTAACTCTTGCCGAATTAAATAAAAATAGTAAACCTATCATTCCGCCTGTAAGATGCCCTTGTTGTAAATCCAAATTAATTGAAAAGGGAGCAAATTTATTTTGTCCAAATTTGGAATGTCCAGACCAAGTAAAAGGCAAGATTGTAAATGCTGTTTCTAAAAAAGGATTAAATATTGATGGTGTAAGTGAAAAAACCATTGACGCACTTTACAAAAATTTAAATGTAAGGCATTTTAAAGATTTGTATAAGTTGACTTATGATGATTTGAAGGATTTGGAAGGTTTTAGAGATAAAAAAATAGAAAATTTCTTGCAAAGTATAGAAAATAGTAAAGAAATTACATTTGCAAACTTTATTTATGCTCTCAGCATTCAAAATGTTGGTGTAAAAAGTTCAAAAGATTTAGCAAATACTTTTGGAAATATTGAAAGGTTAAGAAATGCTAAGTATGATGAAATTTCAAATATTTATGATGTTGGTGCTGTTGTTGCGGATTGTGTTTACGACTTTATGCATAATCAAAAAACTAGCAGTTTGCTAGATGAAATTTTAGCAATAGGCTTTAAATTTAAAGATGTGGAAGAAAAGCGAACGGACCATTATTTTAGTGGAAAAAAGTTTGTTCTTACTGGAACTCTTGAAAAATATACAAGATTAGAAGCGACTGAAATATTAGAAAAGTTAGGTGCACAAGTTATTGCATCTGTTTCAAAAAATTGTGATTTTGTTCTTTGTGGTGAAAATGCGGGGAGTAAACTTGCAAAAGCGGATAAATTAGGCATAAAAATTTTAAGTGAAGAAGAATTTGATAACTTAATAAAAGCGTAGATAAAAAGACTATTGAAAATAAATATAAATTATTTCAATAGTCTTATTTTATTTTTGTGTTCTAATCGGCAATTAATCCAATGAAAACTGATTCATATATCTCTGGAGCTTTATCAATCCAACGTTTGCAGGCACTTATTGCTTGAGAGCGACTTTCCATTTTTATTTTTATTTCAAAAAGCGCTTGTTGAAGATGGGGGTCTCTTATTGTAAAAGTTGTTAAATAGCTTCCATCTGCCATTTTTGTATAATTGCTTACGTATTCTTGGTTTCTTTTAATGTGCTGGATGTTTAGTTTTGCAAATTCACTAATTTCATCACGCAAAGTAATTGGAATGTTTTGAAAAAATAGTGAAAGACAATTTTGACCTTCGTATGTTAGTGCATAAAGCGGTTCATCTTGGTGGGGTTCTGGTATGTAAATTAATTTAGCATCTAATAATTGTGAAATGTTTTCCTTGCAGTCAATGTATTTTAACCAGTCATTTCTGCTAGTGCAAATGTCCATAATGCTATTTTCTGTAAGTGGAATTTCCATTTTTTCCATTACAAATAATAAGACTAATTTGTTGACTGTGTTATCTAATTGATATTCTTTATTGTTTTTGTTTTTTTCTCTCATTACTTTTTACCTTTTAAATGCATTAAATAAAATTTCCATATGATAGTTTAGCACACTTACATCTATTTTTCAAGTATTATTGATTTAAAAATTTAACTTTTTTCGAAACAAAAATATTTAATTTAATTTGTCAAAATAATTGTAAAAATTATCAAAATATGGTATGATATATCTATCATTTTAATTATATGTGGAGATAAAGTGAAAAAGATAAGTAACGAAGAATTAGTAAAGATAAAACAATTTGAAGATAATTGCAATGAGATGATAAATGGGAAGTTTATTTTATCAGATATAAAAATTGCTAAAATTTTAAAATCTATTGCAAATTCAAAGGAATTATATGGATATATTGCTGAATGCCTTTTAAATTTTGACTTTCAAAAGGAATTTGAAAAAGCAAAGGGTGTGGATTTTACAAAAAATTATTTTAAAATGCCAAGTGAGGGGTATAAGAAAGTTGCACTTGTATTTTGCCTTTTGGTTGAAGCAGATAACAAAAGAATAGATTTTTATGACTTTGTTGTCAAATATTTTAAAAATGATAAAGATGGCGATGAATATGGACATTTTACAAGAGAGGTTATGATTCCATTTAGAGATGAAACACTTAAAAATTTTGGTCTTTATGATGCTCCAACGATTGCGATTGAAGAAGAGCAAATAGTGAATAATGAACAAAATATTGAAATAAAAGTTCAACTTATAAAGCACATTCAAGCAATGATGAATGTTGTGAAGATAAGTCCCAAAATTACTGATGATAAAAAAGAAAAATTAGAAGTAATTTTAGATGCGTGTTTGGATGCTGTTAGGATTAACAACAAGAAGATTCTTTATGCTTTGGAAATTTCTTTAAATGATTACGCTAATAGAATTAAGCCAATAAAGCAAATGTATGAAAATTTGCTAAATATGTTTGTAAAGTTTTACAAGGAAATTTAAATTTTGTTATTAATAGTTAAATAATATTGAAAGGGTGGATAAAATTATGGATGATTGTATTTTTTGCAAAATAATTAAGGGTGAAATTCCTTCGTATAAAATATATGAAAATGAAGATGTTTATGCTTTTTTGGATATAAATGGAAAGGTTGTAGGGCATACTCTGGTAGTGCCTAAAAAACATTTTAAAAATATTTTGGATATAGATGAGGTTAATTTATGTAAAGTTGTAAATGCAGTAAAATTGATTGCGAATCATTATGTAGATGATTTGGGATTTAAAGGCTTTAATTTACAAGTCAATAACGGCGAAACTGCAGGGCAAGAAGTGCCTCATTTGCATTTTCATATATTGCCTCGAGGCAATGATAGTTTTAAGGGGAAATCATTGCAAGAAATTAGCAATTTGTTAAAGATGTAATGGTCTTTTTGTGGTTGATAAATAATTGTAAAGAATTTAAACAATTTAATAAAAATAACCGCTAAAAATGCTTAAAACTTAATAAATTCAATTTTAATGTAAGTAATGAAAAAGTTTAGGAGATGGATTGATGATAGATGGGTTTGATAATGCAAAATATATAAAACTTCAAAGCAAAGAAATATTAAATAGAACAAAAAAATTTAATAAAATATATATTGAATTTGGTGGTAAATTGTTTGATGACTTACATGCATCAAGAGTTTTGCCAGGTTTTCAGCCTGATGCAAAAATTAAAGTGTTAGAAAAGATTAAAGATAAAAGTGAAATTATATTTTGCATAAGTTCAAAGGATATTGTAAGGAATAAAATACGTGCAGATTATGGGACTAGTTATAGTCAGGAAGTGTTCAGACTTATGAATAGGCTTAGGAATTGCGGGCTTTATGTGAGTGCTGTTGTAATAACACTTTATGAAGGACAGACACAAGTTGATAAGTTCGCTAATGAATTAAAGTGCAAAGGTGAGCGTGTTTATTTTCACACATTCACAAAGGGGTATCCTGATGATGTAGATACGATTGTTAGTGAAGAAGGTTATGGTAAAAACCCATATATTGAGACTACAAAGCCTGTGGTTGTGGTAACTGCACCAGGGCCAGCTAGTGGAAAACTTGCAACTTGTTTATGTCAGCTTTATCACGAATATAAAAGGGGCGTAAAAGCTGGCTATGCAAAATTTGAAACTTTCCCTATATGGAATTTATCACTAGATAACCCAGTGAACATAGCATATGAAAGTGCAACGGCAGATTTAAAAGATGTGAATATGATTGATTTTTATCATCTTCAAGCATATGGAGAAAATGCTGTTAATTACAATAGAGATTTGGAGTTGTTTCCTGTTCTAAAGAAAATTTTAGAAAAGATAAGCGGAAAGAGTGATTACAAGTCACCGACTGATATGGGTGTAAATAAGGCTGGCTTTGCTATTTGCAACAACGAAATTGTAAGAAAGGCTAGTGAAGAAGAGATTATAAGGCGTTATATGATTGGCAAAGTTCAATTTGTAAAGGGACAAATTGACGCTGAAACTTTGGAAAGATTAAAAATGCTAATGAGCAAGGCGGGTCTTAAAGAAGAAGAACGGATTATCGCTATTGAAAATAAAAAAGTTACAAATGAGTGCATGTTGCCTGTTGTAAGTTTAAGGTTGAAAACTGGCGAAATTGTGCATGGTAAGATGAAAAATATAATAAGTGCGACAAGTGCTTGCATCCTAAATGCTATTAAATTTTTAGCACAGATTGATGATGAGAAGATTATAATAGACAATAAAATATTTATGCCTATTTTAGATCTTAAAGCTAAAACTTTTGATACAAATGTTAAATCTTTGTCTATTGAAGATGTTTTAGTTGCATTATCAATTTGTTCAAATTATGATAAAGATGCAACAATAGCGTTGCAAAAGTTGGAAGAGCTAAAAGGGTGTGATCTACATTCAAGTTATATTCTATCGGCAAAGGAAGAGCGAATTTTAAAGTTACTTCGCATATCAGTAACAAGTGAACCTACATTTTTAAATAATGATGACATAGAATGGTAGAAAAGATTGGCAAAAGTTGATTTTTATACCATAATTCAAAGTATAATGAATTAAGTAAAAAGCAAAACTTCAGGAGCAAGTATGGAAGAAAAAGATGATAGATTTAAATGGGATTTAAGTCGTTACTATAAAAATTTAGAAGAATTTGATAAGGATTTTGAGAATAAAAAATCACTATATAAAAATGCATTTGATAAATTTGCTGGGAAATTGAGTGATAAGAAGTTTTTATTAGAATATTTACAACTACAAACTAAGATGTTTTTAGATTTGGAAAAACCAGAGATGTATATTTTTTGTAAGCAAGATTTGGACAAAAATGATGAAGAAATAGCAAAACGTGCTGATGTTATAGATTTATTTGGTGAACAAATGAATATTAAATTGAGTCCACTTATGACAGAGTTGTCAAAACAAACTGAGGGGTATTTAGCAGAATGTATAAATGACCTTGCGTTCAGTGATTATAAAATTAAATTAACAAGGGTGAAAGATTCAAGAAAACATGTTTTAAGCACAGAAGAAGAAAATATTTTTGCACTTGTATCATCTTCACTTGGTGGTTATAGCGAAGTATATAGGCAAGCAATGGAAAGAGATAGAAAATTTAAACCTGTAATTGTAAATGGAAAAGAAGAGAAATTAACAAATGCAAACCTAATAACATTCCTAACTAATGAAGATAGGGAAGTTAGAAAACAAGCATCGTATAATAGCATTGAAGCATTAAGTGATGTTGCAAATTCTGCAATTACGGCTTATATCTACAAATTGAAGGCTGATTGTGCTGATTTAAAAATAAGAAAATACGATTCTGTTCTTTCTGCATCACTAGAAAGCGAAAAAATACCTGAAGATGTTTATCATTCATTATTAAGGGTTGTAAATCAAAATTTGGACTTTAAGGAGAAGTTCCACTCAATAAGAAGGCGTGCTTTGGGCTTTAAAGAATATTATTCTTTTGATTCATATATACCTACGGTTAAAGGGATTGAAAAGAAATATTCAATAGAAGAACAACTTGAAATATTAAAGAAAGTGTTGTTGCCACTTGGTGAAGAATATGTTAAAAATGTTGATATTGCAGTAGACAATCATTGGTTTGATTTATATGCCGAAGATGGAAAGGGTGATAGAACATTTGCAACATTTGATTATTCAATGAAACAACCTTATGTATTTATGCAACAAAATTATGACATTGATAGTTTAAGTGCTTTGGCACACGAGTTTGGACACGCAGTAAATTTTAATTACACATTAAAAAAACAAACACGACCAAATGCGGGTTGTTATACTTATACAGCTGAAATAGCCAGTACAATAAACGAGTTTTTACTTTCTCGTTATATGTTAGAACATACAAATAATATAGATGAAAAAATCTATTATTTAGAAAAGTTGCTTGATAATTTCATTGGTACAGTGATAACGCAAACGCTTTACACGGAGTTTGAGGACTTTGCGTATGGGCTTGCTGAAAAAGGCGAGCCAATAACAATAGACATTCTATGTGGAAAATGGTATGAATTATTACAAAAGTATAATGGTAAAGCGTTTGATAAGTGTGTCGATATGGAGAAGTTTAAAAAAGGTATAAGCTTTATTGAAATTTATCATTTTATGTACTATACGTACTATGTATTTAATTATGCGACAAGTTTTACATGTGCCTATTTAATAGCTTCAAAAATTTTAAAAGGCGATAAAGAAATGCAGGCAAAATATTTGGAATTTTTAAGCAAGGGTTCTAGCAGTTTTCCTGATGAGCAAGTAAGAGAAATGGGTATTGATTTAAGTGATGGTAAGCCATTTGAAGTAATGTTTAATGAGATGAATGAAATGCTAAATGAATTAGATACCCTTGTAGAATTAAAGCAAATGAGAAGTAGGACTGTGGATAAACTAAAAAAAAGTGGAGACTCAAAATCTTTTGTGCAAGCAAAAAAAGAGCATAAAGAAAAAAGTGTTATAAAACAAATTCCACAAGAAAAGTAATAAAGTATTTCATAGTAAATTTAGTTATAAGTAAAAAAACTTTACGGACAAATTTATAATAATGATTAATCTGTAAAGTTTTTTGTGTCTGGTTACATTAATTTGTTTCACTGGTGAAATATATCGCAAACATACTTTCAAACACTTGACTAATTTGCAATTTTTTATTATACTATTTACTATGATTGTTTTAGGTATTGACCCTGGATATGGAATTGTTGGTTTTGGTGTGATAGAAAGTGGAAGTTACGGTGTTTATAATGTAATTGATTATGGTGTTATATCAACATCAAAAGAAAATGGTATAACGGAAAGATTGCAAGAAATATATGATTCAATTATTCACCTTATTGAAACCTATAAACCCGAGTCCGTAGCAATAGAAGAATTGTTTTTTAATACGAACATAACTACAGGCATTAAAGTTGCACAGGCAAGGGGTGTGATTTTGCTAGCGTGTAAGCAAAAAATGGATGAATTATATGAATATACACCTTTACAAATAAAACAAGCAATAACAGGGAACGGGAGAGCGGAAAAGAAGCAAATGCAATTAATGGTTCAAGCAATTTTGGGGCTTGAAAAATTGCCACGACCAGATGATGCTGCCGATGCTTTGGCTGTTGCTATATGTCATTTACAAACAAATAATGTTTTAAATAGCAATAAAGTTTAAAATAAATACAAGGATAGTTTAAAAATGTTTAACTATATAAAAGGAATTTTAGAAATAAAAAAAGAGCCATATATTGTTGTAGACAATAATGGAATAGGTTACGAAATAAATATATCAAACAACACCTTATGCGGTTTACCAAATGAAGGTGAAGAAGTAAAAATATTTACATATTTTCAAGTTAGAGAAGATGGTGTTAGTTTGTATGGTTTTGCAACAATAGAAGAAAAAAGGATGTTCCTAGATTTAATTTCCGTAAGTGGTGTAGGTCCTAAAATGGCATTACAAATTCTTAGTGGAATAAGATTAAACGATTTAGGTATAGCGATTATAAGTGCTGATATAAGTATGTTGAGTAAAGTTAAAGGTTGTGGTAAAAAAACGGCAGAACGAATAATAGTTGAATTAAAAGATAAAATTGATGCCTTTGGGTATGCTATGGATAGTGATATACCTCTATCAAATACACAATATAATGAAAGCATGATAAATGAAGTATGTGAAATTTTGGTTTCGCTAGGGCTAAATAAAGGCGAGGCAATGCAGGTTGCAAAATTGAATTATAAAGATAATACTACGGTTGAAGAACTTTTGCAAGATAGTTTAAGAAGCATAGGAAAGTAAGCAAGGAGTTTAAGTTGATATAAATGATAGAGAGTAACAGATTTGTCGCAAGCACAAAAAATGCAAGTGATGGAGATATAGAGCAATCATTAAGACCTATAAATATTTCCGAATACATTGGGCAAGATAAAGTTAAAGAAAATTTGGGCATATACATTCAAGCCGCAAAAAAAAGAGGTGAAGCACTTGACCATGTTTTACTTTATGGTCCACCAGGTCTTGGTAAAACCACACTATCACACATTATAGCAAACGAATTAGGAACGCAAATAAAAATCACTTCTGGCCTCGCCATTGAACACGCTGCCGATTTGGCTGCCATACTAAGTAATTTAAATGCTAATGATGTGTTATTTATCGATGAGATTCATAGGCTTAATAGAAATGTTGAAGAAATTCTATATCCAGCAATGGAAGATTTTGCACTTGATTTTGTTGTGGGTAAAGGACCATCAGCAAGAAGTATGAGATTAAAATTAAAACCATTTACACTTATTGGTGCAACAACAAGAGCGGGAATGCTAACATCTCCACTTAGAGATAGGTTTGGAATAATAGAAAGATTGGAGCTTTATAACCCAAAGGATTTAGCAACAATAATTGAAAGAAGTGCGAAAATTTTAAAAATTGATATTACAAGTGATGCATCCTTAGAGCTTGCAAAACGAAGCCGTGGGACGCCAAGAATTGCAAATAGATTTTTAAAGAGAATTAGGGATTATGCAGATGTTAAGGGTTCAGGAAAAATAGATAAGGCACTTACAGATGAAGCACTAGACAGAATGGAAGTGGATGAACTTGGGCTTGATTTTGTGGATAGGCGAATATTGAGCATAATGATAGATAAGTTTGATGGTGGACCCGTTGGCGTGGATACATTATCAGCGTCATCTGGTGAAGATGCCGTTACCATTGAAGATGTTTATGAACCATATCTTCTTCAATTAGGATTTATAGCAAGGACACCACGTGGTAGAGTTGCAATGCCTATTGCGTACAAGCATTTAGGAAAGCAACTATCAAGTGAAAAAGAGAAACAATTAAACGATATAAAGGTTGAAGATTAAATGGAAAAAGATATATATAATAAACACAATTATTATTATGAATTACCCGAAGAGTTGATAGCACAAAAACCCGTTGAACCAAGAGATTCATCAAGGCTTTTAGTTTACGATAAAACAAACGACACAGTTGCGCATAAACATTTTTATGACATTATTGATTATTTAAAACCAAACGATATTTTAGTTGTAAATAAAACGAAAGTGTTGCCTGCAAGGTTATTTGGTGAAAAAATTGATACGGGTGCAAAAATTGAAATATTATTGCAAAAAAGAATTGATTTAACTCATTGGGAAGTCCTTGTCAAACCCGCAAAAAGGGCGAAAGTTGGTTGCTTAATAAAGATTAGTGATGAACTGTCGTGTAAGATTGTTGAAGATGGCGATTATGGTGCAAGAGTTGTAGAGTTTATTTTTAATGGCGTTTTTGAAGAGATTTTATATAAGGTTGGAACAATGCCACTACCTCATTATATAAAAAATAATGAAACAAAAATTGAGAGATATCAAACAGTTTATGCTAAGGATGAAGGCTCTTCCGCTGCTCCAACTGCTGGATTGCACTTTACAACTGAGTTATTAGAAAGAATTAAAGCAAAAGGCGTGAAAATTGTTGAGGTGCTTTTACATGTAGGTGTTGGTACATTTAGACCTGTTAAAGCGGACAACATTTTAGAACATACAATGCATAGTGAATATTATCAAATAGGCGAAATAGAATGTGAAATAATAAATAATGCAAAGAAAAATGGTCAAAGAATTGTTGCTGTTGGAACCACAAGTGTTAGAGTACTTGAGAGTGCTTCAACACAAGATGGTGTGCTTGTGGCAGGTAGTGGATACACTAATATATTTATCTATCCATCTTATAAATTTAAAATTGTAGATGCATTAATTACAAATTTCCATTTACCCGAAAGCACGCTAATAATGCTTGTTAGTGCTTTTTGTGGGATTGATAACACTATGAAAATTTACAATTTAGCAGTAAAAGAAAAATATAGATTTTTCAGTTTTGGCGATGCTACGTTTATCCATCCTTAAAATGCTGGAGATGCGAAGATAATAAAATTGTATAATTAAGTATTAACTGCTCTGTTCTTTAAAAGCAATTAACTATGGTTAGATTTAAGATATATAAAATAAGGAATAATTTAAAGAGAATAAAATATGGAATTTGAATACAAAGTAGAAAAAATATGTAAACAAAGCGGTGCAAGGGTGGGTAAGCTAAAAACTCCACATGGAGAAATAGAAACCCCAATTTATATGCCAGTAGGAACGCAAGCAACGGTTAAGTCGTTGACGCCAGAAGAATTAAAAGATATAGGTGCACAAATAATTTTATCAAACACTTATCATTTGTTTTTGCGACCAGGTCATGAAATCGTTAAAAAAGCAGGCGGATTGCATAAATTTATGAATTGGGATAGACCAATCCTTACTGATAGTGGTGGCTTTCAAGTTTTTTCATTATCTGATTTAAGAAAGATAACAGAAGATGGTGTTGAGTTCCGTTCACATTTAAGTGGAGCAAAATATAAAATAACACCAGAATATGATATGGAAATTCAAAATGCTTTAGGTGCTGACATTATTATGGCGTTTGACCATTGCAGTGAGTATGGTGTAACTTATGAAGAAGCAAGAAAAGCGAAGGATAGAACAATTAATTGGCTAAAAAGGTGCTACGACGCTCAAAAAAATGAAAAGCAAATGCTGTTTCCTATTGTGCAAGGTGCATTCTTTGATGATTTAAGGCTAGAAAGTTTGCAAGAATCTATTCCATACGCAAAATGCGGTATAGCCATTGGTGGACTTTCTGTTGGAGAACCGAAAGATTTAATGCTTCATATTATGGATGTAATGAAACCGCATTATCCAGAAAATATGCCACGTTATTTAATGGGTGTTGGAACGCCAGAAGATTTAATTGAAGGCGTGTATCGTGGCATTGATATGTTTGATTGTGTTTTAGCAACAAGAATAGCACGCAATGGAACTGCCTTCACATCAAAAGGAAAAGTAGTTGTAAGAAATGCGGTATATAAAGAAGATTTTACAACATTGGATAATGAATGCGATTGTTACACTTGCAAGCATTATACAAAAGCTTATTTAAGGCATTTGATTAATGCTGATGAGATTTTAGGTGCAAGGCTTTTGTCTATTCATAATTTAAGATTTTTACTTAAACTTATGGAAGATATAAGGCAAAGCATAATAGAAGATAGGTTCTTAACTTTTAGAAAAGAATTTTATACAAAGTACAACCCAAAATTTTTAACTGAATTTAATGTTGAATAATGAAAATTAAATAAATATAGTATTGAAATTATGCTAAATTTGCAAAAAGTTGAAAAAAGACCTATTTTCTTTTGACAAAATTAATTTTTGCATATATAATTATTAATTGAAGTTGAAGAAAAATAAACTTAAATAAATTTATAAAGGAGAGAATTATGTCAAACTTATTATTTGCAAACACAGGTTTTTCTAATTGGATTTTACCTGCTATTTTGCTTGTGATTGTTGTTGCATCTTTGGTTATGGGCGTTTTAAGAAAAGGTAAATATACACAAGAAACTCAAAATTTAATGTCAAAATTGACAGTGGGGGTTAAAGTTAAAACTTTTGCAGGCGTGTATGGCGAAATTGTTGAAATTAGAGATGCACTAGATGGCTCAAAAGTCGCTCTAATTAAAACAGGTGAAAAAGGCAAAGAAAGTTTTATGAGTATTGATTTAGCATCAGTTTATGCTATTGATGAAAAAGATAATGCAGAATTATTTGCAGAAGAACTTGGATTAAAAACTGAGATCGCAAGTAATGATAAAAAAGAAGAAAAGTAGAATTATATCTTAATGGGTCAATAAATTGAAAATAATAGGTAAAATAATTTAATTGTAGAATTATTTTCCCTATTTTTTTATAATTTATACTATTTATTGGATTACAAGCCCACTTATTAAACAAATATAAATGAAACTGTTTAAAATTGTGGCGCTTTTGGGGTGAATGTTGCAAAATATTAAAGATTTTTTAATTTTTTTTAAAAAA